>SIAL01000234.1 GCA_009691815.1 Gemmataceae bacterium
CATCCTTTTGAGTTTCAAAGACCCTAATACAACTCCTTTTTCTGTAACAGTTCCCACTCAGGGACTTGTTGAATTCAATTTGTCCAAAAGTGAGCCCTAAGCGACTGGGCTATCGTCCGCGCATAAGGCAACCTAGGCGAGCGGTGGGCGGAAGCCCACTGATTCTGGTTCTAATGATGATTGCGGTTTGTGTCTGTGCTTTACGAGCCGGAAGCGGATAGGATCAACATACCAGCGCCAGCGCTGGACGCGAAATCCAACAGGCAATTCTGGCCATCAACGGTCCAGCGGAAGTTCACAAGCCCGTAACAGCGTTTCCTGAACGGCAAGGTCATGGGCTGGGGAAAAATCGGGTGCCTTTTCGCCCTTAAGAATGCGAGCTATGTCCAAGGCATCATCGACATAGCGGTTGTAAACGGGAAAACGGATCTCATTTAGGCCTTTTTGGTATTTCCCCTGGTTCTTCGATAAAGACACTCGTGCCGCAGGATTATCCAGTGGCTGAATATGAAAAGTCCCCTCGGTACCACACACGACGAGGTGGCGGCGGTCAAAGCCACCTACCTCAAGGGCACTGGATTTTACGGTGGCGAGGGCCCTAGGATAGCCTAACACGGCTAGCATATTGTCCTTTAGCCCATCCTCCACCTTGCCCGCGGTTCGACTAAACGCGGTAACGGAATCGGGTTTACCCAGGATCCGAATGACCAAATCAAGAATGTGACAACCCAGTTCAAACATCATGCCGCCCGGGAATTTGGCGAAACGCTTTCGGCCAAGGGGATCCACCGCTTTGCTCATCACCGTGTGAACTTCAAAAACTTCCCCCAGCCAACCCTTTTTGAGAAACTCATGCAACAGGACAATCGCGGGGTTGTACCGATACATGTACCCCATCTGCACGAGCAGTTTCTTTTTAGCCGCAATTTCAAAAATCCCCTTTAACCGAAGCAGCGAATCCCCGGCGGGTTTGTCGATGTGGACATTCATTCCAGCGGCCACACAGATTTCGGCATTTTCCAAGAGGTTTTCCACCTTGGTTTCCACCAAAACCAATTGAAGCCCGGAAGTCTCCAAAAGTTGGCCCCTTGTCATCCATTTTAGACCCTTATAGGTCGAATCCATTTCCGCCTTGGTCTTTAATTGGGCATCCGGCTCAACGATACCGACCACTTCAAAATCCGGAGAGGACCGAAAAACAGCCAACTTGCCGGCGTGCGCATGACCGACCCCAATCTGGCCTACCTTGATCGGTTTGCCTTTTGAAGAGGGGGCTTGGGGGCTGCCCTTTATTGGAACAGCTCCTGAAACCAGAGCGGTTCCCGTCGAAAGTAACACTTCCCGCCGTGATGGACTTGGATTCATGGTACACCCTGGAAAATACGGTTATGACGCAAAGGAATGGTTGATTAGATTGAAACCGACCGCCCTGCTAGGAAAAGCTCCTTACCAACCTATTCCGGCCCATTGGGTTTTCCATTGAGGAACCCCACCGGGGCCTTAGGTTTTGGAATTTGGAAATGTTTGGGACCGACTTTTTGTACCTTGGGTCCATAGATCCGCAAAGGCCGTCTTGCCCCAAGGTAATCTTGAGCACCCTATTACACCAATTCGCGGATCGGTTCGCCATCGGGAAGCATGGGCATGGGCCGACCCGAGTGATCTGTAAAGATCGTTTCCCTGCCGTCGATGTTTAGGTGGTTGAGGACAGTTGCCCAAAGGTCGTTGGGGCTGAGGGGTCGATCCTTGGGGTGTTCCCCCTTCGAGTTGGTGCTTCCCACCACAACGCCGTCCTTTAGACCGCCGCCGGAAACAAGCACACTCATCGCCTGAGGCCAGTGATCGCGCCCGGGTCGATCCTTGGCGGTTTCAATTTTCGGTGTCCGGCCAAACTCTCCGGTAACCACCAACATGACTTTCTTGTCCAGTCCCCGCTCCCTAAGGTCGGTTATCAAAGCGGAAACCGCCTGATCGAGCATGGGGAAACGCCACCTTGAGTCATTGAAGATGTGACAGTTTACGGCATGCGAATCCCAGTTGTAACAAACATCCTTGGGCCATTCCTTGCCGGGAACATTGGGCGATTCGAGCACCATAGTCACAAAGCGCGATCCCGCCTCGATGAGGCGCCTTGCCAGCAGCGTTCGCTGGCCATAGGTGTGATTTCCGTAGCGTTCGCGGATCCGATCCGGTTCTCGATGAAGGTTAAACGCGTTTCTGGCGCGTTCACTGGAGACAAGGTCCAAGGCTCGTTGATTGAAAACTTCCGGTCCGGGAGGCAATTGATCTTGGAGCGGCCCTCCCACCGATTTTAGCAACCCAAGCCTTTCACGGATTTGACCAATTCTTTCAGGGGGCGAATTGAGGTTTCGCACTTGAAAATCGCTTTTGGAGGGGTCACCGCCAAAGGCGAAGGGATAGGAGGATGGCCCAAGGTACGCCGCACCCATGCTGAACACATCGATCGGATCACGGCCACCATCGGTGCCCAAAACATATCCGGGGATTCCCGGTCGAGGATCCCCAAGAACTCGATGAACCATGGATCCCATTGCGGGGTAATCGTTTACAAAACCGGTTGGTTCAAGCGGATCCCGGCCCGTCATAAACCGTTTGTGGCCGCCGCCATGATCGGCGAATTTGTGATGAATGGATCGAATGATGCTGTACTGATGAGCTTTGGCAGCCAACAACGGTAACAATTCGCAAACATCAAGCCCGGGAACCGTGGTGGAGATTGGCCGAAAGTCCCCCCGGTATTCCACAGGGGCGGCGGGCTTCATGTCAAAAGTGTCAAGATGGGCTGGACCACCGGGCAACCAAAGAAAGATTACCGCCGGATCATCGCCCGGTTTTTCGGTCAGCAAGGGGTTTTCGAACGAAGAGGATCCTAGAGACGGAAGGGTAATCCCGGTTCCGGCAATGGACAGAGCGCCCAATTTCAAAAGCCGCCGCCTCGAGGGAAGCCCAGGGCCCTGACAGAGGTGGAATGGCGGTTGCATGGTTCATCATCCAGGGGGTGGGTAACCGTTGCATGCGTTGGCAAAGTCTAGACAAAGGCATTATCTCTAATAATCGACCCAATGCCCAGATGATTTCACCCTTATCCCCCAAAATCCCTTTAACCCAATCCATTTCTCGGTCAGGGGCCTATTTCACCGGAAGGTATTCCCATTGAGAAAAGGTCGCCGCCTGGCCAGTCGGCCTCCCCTTGGGGTCGACGAGGTTCCAAGTGGTAGCCCCCTCGATTTGAAACTTTCGCCCATTCAAACTGACCCGAATTCCCTGATAGTTTGCGGTGAAGTTCTTCTCCTTGGTCCGGGCAAGGAGGTTCGCCCGTTCTTGTCGATGAACCGGTTCGGCGGTTAACCGCGAGGGGAGGGTGAGCATGGTTGCCCAATCGAATTCCCAAAGCTCCTGAGCCGCTTTGTTGGCGTAAGTAAGGAGGGGATCTTCGCCGTTCTCGTGGGCGAGAACAATAAAGGGCACCTCATAAAGGCGCTTAGCGTCCAACAGAGGGTCACCGGACCGATCAATTAGCTCTCGGCCGAGAAACCGCCGGAAGGAATCCAACATAATGGTGGAATGTTCGACAAAGCTGTCTTCTAGCCAAGGTTTCATGCCTAGTTTCCTTGGTGTAACAAAAACCAATTACAATCACTCTAAGGGTAATTCAAACGCCCGGCACCGGTCCCGGGCGATTTCAAGGTTTTGGCCAGCAAAAACCGTTAGCCCCCTGTTTATTGGGGACCAACAGGTTATTGGGGACCAACAGGTATTGGTGACCAACAGGCCTATTTTTGCCGTTCAGGACGCAGTTCGCGAATGGTCGCGCCCGCTACCCACATTTCGGATTCGGAGATCTCCTTGAGCTCTTTCTCGAGGTTGACTCGGTAGTCAGCCTTACTGTTGGCATCAAGGGTAATGCGAGCCTCGTTGCCAGTTTCCACGCTGTTGTAAAGCTGTTGAAAAACGGGGCGGGTGGCATCACGAAATCGTTTGAACCAGTCGAGAGCGCCCCTTTGGGCGGTGGTCGAACAGTTGGCGTACATCCAATCCATGCCGTTTTCCGAAATCAGCGGGTATAGGCTCTGGGTGGCCTCTTCGACGGTTTCGTTGAAAGCCTCGGTGGGAGAGTGTCCATGTTCACGAAGCACTTCATATTGGGCCAACCAAATACCATAGATGGCGCCCATAAGCACGCCCCGTTCGCCGGTAAGGTCGCTGACAACTTCCTTGCGGAAATCGGTTTCAAAGAGGAAACCTGCTCCGATGGCAATACCCAAAGCCTTGGCTCGCTCGTGGGCCCGGCCCGTGAAGTCCTGATGGACCGCATAGCTCGCGTTAATGCCTTTCCCTTCGAGGAAAAGACGACGAACCGAGGTGCCCGATCCCTTGGGAGCGACCAAGATCACATCAATGTCCGCAGGGGGGTTCACTAAGGTTTGGTCGTTGAAAACAATCGAGAAGCCATGGCTGAAATAGAGGGCCTTACCCGCCGTGAGGTGGGGTTTCAGTTTGGGCCAAAAGTCTTTTTGACCCGCATCGGAAAGCAGATACTGAATCACGGTTCCGCGCTTGGCGGCTTCGTCGAGATCAAAAAGGGTCTCGCCCGGTTTCCAGCCGTCACTTACGGCCAAATCATAGGACTTTGTGCCGGGACGCTGCCCCACAATCACCTTTACGCCGTTATCCCGCATGTTGAGGGATTGACCACGACCCTGAACCCCATAACCCAAAACGGTTACCGTTTCATCGGCAAGGATCTGACGAATTTTCTCGGGTGGATAGTCGGAGCGTTCGACCACCGTTTCCTTGTGCGAACCGACCTGAATCTCTCTCATGAATGGCATCCTAGTCAAAAAGGTGGCCTTAGGCACATTTCGCCTTGGCCAGTAAGGAAGGGCTATTATAGGCTTAGGAGCAAGGCTTGACCACTCAAACCCAATCACCTTTTCCCACCAAATCCCAAGGGTTGATCATGTTTTTCTTCGATTCCCATCTGGACCTTGCTTGGAACGCCATCGAATGGAACAGGGACCTCACCCTCCCCTCGGAGGAAATCCGCAGGGTGGAGCGGGACCGTGGGCAATCCTTTAAGGCCCGTGGTGGCAACACGGTTAGCCTACCCGATTTGCGCCAAGGCAAAGTAGGGATCGTGGTGGCCACCCTTTTGGCCCGGGTCGTTCAGGAACAACGAAACCCCAGTTTTTGCCGATATGACCATATGGAGGCTGCCCAAGCAGCTGCCATGGGTCAGCTCGCTTGGTATGAGGCCATGGAACGGCGGGGGCAGTTTCGCTGGATTCGGGGCAAAACCGACCTCGAAACCTCGATCCAAGAGTGGTCCAATCCCACCGTTTCTGCCAATGCACCCATCGGCATGATTTTGTCCATGGAAGGGGCGGACCCGGTTCTTGATCCTTCGGAACTCGATATGTGGTTTGCCAGGGGTTTGCGGATCATCGGCCCCGCACACTATGGCGTTTCCCCTTATGCGCATGGCACCGCCACCTTGGGAGGGCTTTTTCCCAAAGGCCCCGAACTACTTCGATCCATGGAAAAACTAGGCATTATCCTCGATGTTACCCATCTCGCGGATCAGGCCTTTGACGAAGCAATCGCCCTTTATCAGGGGCCTGTCCTTGCCAGCCACCACAACTGCCGGGCCTTGGTGGACGACCAACGACAACTCACCGATGATCAGATTCGACGGCTTATTGCCCGCGGGGCGGTTATCGGGGCCGCCATGGATGCTTGGATGCTGGTACCGGG
>SIAL01000235.1 GCA_009691815.1 Gemmataceae bacterium
GAGTTGGAAACCGCGGCGACGATAGGCCCAGCACATATAGCTAACGCTGACAAAAAAGGAAGCGGGTAGTCGATTGAGCTTGCCTATTTTGCAACAGCCAACGGTAAGTTTGCCGCCAAACCCCATAGGCCCAATTTGCAGGCGGTTGGCCTCCTCAAGGATCCGTTCTTCGAGGGCGCCTAAATCAGGATCGGGGTTGGTGTCATCCACCTCCCGGAGCAGTTGGTGCTTGGCATGTTCATATCCCGTGGCCCGGTCGCCCCCGATGCACACGCCCAAAAATCCGGGACCACACCCTTTCCCTTGGGCATTTTGAACTGATTCCAAAATGCAGCCGCGGACTCCAAAAAGATCACGGTCAAAGGCCTGACCCTGAAGCGTTGCGGGAAGGGAATATTGGGCGCTCATGTTTTCGCATCCGCCCCCCTTGAGGATTAGGCGAATATCGATTTCGGTATTTTGGTGTTGGTGAAAATGAAACACCGGAGACCCGGGTCCAAGGTTGTCGCCGGTGTTAGCCCCGGTAACCGAATCGACAGAATTTTGACGAAGGTACCCAACCCGCGTCGCCTCGGTTACCGCCAGCTTGGCCGCTGTTTCCAAGCTTAATTGGTCAAACCCGGTTGGCGCGGCGACATAAAAAGTAATGGTGCCCGTATCTTGGCAAATGGGCAGGCTCCGCCTTTTGGCCAAGTCGATATTGGTTTCCACGAGCGACAAGGCCAAGTCGGCACGAGATCCCGCCGTTTCAAGGCCGTGTTGTAAATGGAGGACTTGATTGACATCCTGGGGCAAGCAGGTGGAGGTTCGACGAATCAGTTCTAACAAGGATGCTTCAAAGGCTTTCATGTTCATGATTCACCTATTCAAAAAAAGCTCTCTTGGGGCCTGATCAAGCCCGGATCTTTTTCGATTAAAGATCCGGGAGCGGCCAAAGTTTGCTGGGGTTTATTTTCCTTCGGGCAAGTCGGCTTGGGCCGCCTGAAGGATTTCGTGGGTTTTGTCGTTCTGGATGAAGGCCACCAGTTTGAGATGTTTGAGGTCAAGGGGTTTAATAGAAATGGGGAAGGGGCCGTTTTCTTTTTCAAACTTTTCCAGGTAGCCAGTGAGGGTTTCACGGAGTTTAGGGATCTCCACAGTAAAGGATTCTTCCCCTTCGGTTTTCTTAAGGGCCACACCGGTTACCCCGCCTGGAAAATCCCGAACAATGTGATGGTGAAGCCTTTGGCCGTTGCTGCCCGGATAGCGGACCTCATTTTCAATCAAAACCGTGTGCAACTTCAGGTTATCGGTGGATTTTAGGCCCTTATAGATCACCCTGGCGCCGACCTTGTTGCCGCTGGCACCGGCTTCAATGGAGAGTTCCACCGGGGTGGGTGCATTCGTAAGCGAGGTGTTGATGATTTTGGTTAGGGCCTGGTAACTGCGCTCGGCTCCTTGACGGTTGCCCCCCAGAGGAGGCCCTGCTTTGCCATTTATCATCATGGTGGGAGTGCCTTCGATGTCCTTTTCATAAAAGTTTTGCCGGGATTCGCTGGTCGCGTTGGTGAGGGCGTCCGGCCCGGGGATGTGAAGGTGATATTGCAAAAGGATCACATCCTTGGAGGTGTAGGTTTTGATCAACGCATCGAAGGAAACATCCGCCGCCACGCAAGGGGGACACATTGCCCCGGTGAAAAGCTCTACCACAACGGCGCGGTTGGAGTCTGCCTTGCGGCCGGCATAGGGTGTGGGTTTGAAGGGGATGTTTATTTTCTCGAATTCCAAATCCAGTTTAGATTCGAGGCCATCAAGACGGGCCGTAATTTTGGCGGCATCGTCGGTCTTGCCGCTTTTCAAAAGAGCCATCCGGAGCACTCCCAGAAGGCCGGCCTCTTGTTGGGCGGGAGCAGTTGGTCCCAAGTCTTTAAGCAAGCCTTCCGAAAGCAGGATCGCCTTGGGGGCACTTCCCTTTTCTTTGGCCAATTCTCCAGCGATTTCGCGGGTGATCCGGGAGGAAAAGGCTTTGCCAAAATCATTTGCCGAGCTGACCACGACATCCGCCATTTGGGCCGCTTGATCGGATTTCCCCGACTTCAGGGCGGCAATGACAACCAGAGTGGTTCCTCGAATAGTGGCGGCTCGTCCGGGAAGATCTTTCACCATGGCCTTGGCCAATTGGATTTGTTCGTCCAAGTTTGCTGCTTTGGTGATTGCTTGGAGTTTTTCGTTCCCTTCGGCGGGGGTCTCCAGTTTGACATCCTTGAGGTCCTTTTTATCGCTTTTGGAAAGGTAGGCCGGAAGGAGGTTGCTTCGAAGGTCCATATGGCCCCCGGTCCGGGTTGCCTTGTTTGCGGGCCCAACAAAAACGAAGGAGATGTTTAGCTGCGGAGATGCCAAGGAAAAGGTAAGTTCGCCGTCTTTGAGGGTGGCCCCGGTTGCCTTGGCATTTTTGAACGGTTCGATGCCATGGGTAAGCAGTTCAACCTTGGGGGACTTTTCGTCACCCTTAATCTCAACGAGGCCAAGGATACTGTCTTGTCCGCCGCCTTGAGCAGGCAGGGTTCCCACGACCTTCCAAACCCCGGCGAAAGGTGTTTCCGCAGCGCCAATGTGGCCGACAAGGTTGCCCACTCCCAGCAAAAGAGCCAGAATTCCCGTCATCCCCGTAAGCCTAATCATGATACCGCCCTCCCATTTGGGTGTTCGCTTTTTGGAATAAAATCTAGGACAGGGTTTATCTTACCGTTTAGGTTCATTTGTGCTATCCGCATTATCATAGGCGGGCCAACCCGGACATTGCCTTGATTGAAGGGCCTCCATGAAATGCTTGCGGCAAAAGGGGATATACCTATTGTTGCCACCGACCTCCACTTGGGAGCCTTCTCGTTCCACCGAACCATCGGCGGCCACCCGTACCACCATGGTCGCTTTATGCCCGCAAAAACAGATCGTTTTGAGTTCGGTAATGGTGTCGGCCCACGCCAAAAGGGCCGCGCTTCCGGGGAACAGTTCGCCCCGAAAATCGGTCCTGAGGCCATAACACATTACCGGAACATTTGCTTCATCGACCACTTTGGCCAACTGGTGTACCTGTTCTTTGGTCAAAAATTGGGCCTCATCAAGGAGGATGCAATCGCAAGGTTTGGCTGTACAGACCGACCAAAAATCGGTTTGCTTGTCAAAGTGTCGGGCTTTGGAGCAGATGCCGATTCGTGAGGAAATCAGACCTTCGGGACGATCATCCAGGAGGGCGGTAAAAAGGAGAGTGGTCATTCCCCTTTCGATATAGTTATGGGCGGCCTGCAATAGGGCCGTTGATTTCCCCGCGTTCATGGTCGAGTAATAAAAGTAAAGTTTGGCCATGGGGCCTCCCTTCGTGGTTGTCCGGTTAGTCGTGAATGCGGAAGAGTTGCCTAAGGGCATCCAATAGGGTGTGTTTCCCCGACGGAGATCGCTTGGTCGTTTCCTCGGCAAGGGCGCTTATCGGGCCATGGAGAAACTGATTTTGCAGCAGCCGAAACGCTCCCTCGATGGCGGCGCGGTCTTCGGCCCCCACCCGATCGGCCAGTTTTTGCATCAGTTGGCCCACCACAGCTTTGCGTTTGGCCTCAAACTCCCGATTAAGGCGCGCGATCACCGGCCCGTTGCGTCGGCGCAACCAATCCGATTCGAATAGGCCTACTTCCTTGTCAACCATGGCTTCGGCCGTGCCCAAATGGCTTCGTCGGTCAGCGATTCTCGTTTCACGAACCTTCTGCAAATCGTCGATGTTATAAAGGCACATGGTTTCGCCATCATGGAGCGTTGGCTCAAAATCGCGAGGAACCGCGATGTCAATAACCACCATGGTGCCTTTTCGCCTTTGGGCTTGAACCCGTTGCCATCTGGCCCTGTCCACAATCGGTTCGCTTGCCCCGGTGGTGGATAGGACTATGTCCGATCGGATAAGTAGTTCATCGAGATTTTCAAAAGGGACAACCTGACCGCCACAGGTTTCAGCGACGGCTTTGGCTTTGTCGGGGTTTCGGTTGGTGACAAGGATTCGTTTGGGCTTAAGTTCGGCGAGGTGTTTGAGGGTCAGTTCTCCCATTTTCCCCGCGCCAATTACGGCAACAGTCTTGTCGGTGAATTGGTCGAACACCTCGCTGACAAAATCCACCGCCAAGCTCGACACGGAGACATGGCCTTGGGCGATTCCCGTTTCGGTGCGGATGCGTCGGGCGATTACCCGGGCGTGTTGAAACAGGGCATTGAGCATGGGGCCCGCGCAACCGCTTGCTTGGGCGGCTTCGAGAGCCTGTTTGGCTTGGGCGGCAATTTGCCCCTCTCCTAAGACCATGCTGTCCAGAGAGCTGGTCACCCGAAACAGGTGGCGAATTGCCTCGTGGCCTTCATGGCAGTACAGGTGGGGTTCTATCGCCAAAGAATCCACGGGATAAATTCGCCCCCAAAACTCCCCAAGCTCTTTGAATCCGGGCAAAGGCGCGCCCTCACCCCCCAAATAAAACTCGACCCGATTGCAAGTGCTAAGGAGGACCACCTCGCAGGCCAGTTCGCTATTGGCCCGCTCCAACGCAAGGAGCAGGGTGCTTGGGGTAAACCCAAGCCTTTCCCGAAGCCCAATCGAGGTGGTGCGAAAACTGAGCCCAAAAACCCGCAAGTTCATGGTGCCTTCACCCCGGGATTTCGGGACGATGCCTTTGGACCTGTGGGAAGCGTGTGGGGTAGCACTAAACAGACCACAAGCAAAAGCCAAACCCCAACGGTCATCCAGGCCATGACCGAGCCCCGAAATCGGGTTCCATATCTTAGGCCGAGCAATACGCCAAAGACCAGCCAAAGGCCAAGGGCCCCAAGGACTTTCGGATCCGAGAAACCATCGAGTTCCGAAGCGTGGGCGAACATTATCCCCACACCAACCCCAAGGCCGGCACTCAATAGGGGAAAGGCCACAGCGACCAGCCGCTTGTTCATGGTTTCCAGCCCCTCAAGCGTAAAAAGGGACAATCCCCTACCGGGGGCGAGTTTGCTTTTGAGTTGTCTGGCTCGAATCAAAAACATTAACGATCCGATAAAGGCCACACTGAGAACCACTGACGCGGCTAGCAATAATACCCCATGCAGCCGGTTCCAAAAGTTTAGGTTGGCCATGGAGAACAGATTCGGTAACCCACCTTCTTCGGGAGGGGGCGGACCGATGATGGTCGCCATTCCCACCATTCCCAAAACCATGGGGAGGAGAAACATCGACCAAGAAACCCGGCCCCGGTGCGCTTGTTCATAGACCGAAAAGGCCGCCAAAAACCAAGCAAGGACCAGCAGCCAACCGAATTGCCACGCAATGGAGGGCTGCCAGGTCCAAAGGTATAGGGAGTGGGCGACGAGGCCAGCCGCCGCCATGATCCACGCCCCACCCCGAAACCAAACGGGTAATTGGGGCCACTTTTTGAATAGCGGTAACCTTTGCCACATCGCTAGGCAGTCAAGGCCCAGCGACAGGGCGTAGCTTGCCGCGAAACAAAAAAGCGAGACGCGTTCCATGGTGGTTTCCGTCCGCTAAAAAAGGAAAAGTACCGCCAAAAGGGTTGATAAGTAAAAAAGTCCCCGGCCTAGCGGCGGGACGCGGGCCACACACAAGAACCGTACTTTGCCGAGGCCCCCAACTCTTCCTCGATACGCAAAAGTTGGTTGTATTTGGCGATCCGATCGGTCCGGGAGGCCGAACCTGTCTTGATTTGACCGGCATTGGTGGCGACCGCGATGTCCGCGATGGTTGTATC
>SIAL01000236.1 GCA_009691815.1 Gemmataceae bacterium
CAGGACCTTTTTCCACCCGGAAAAGGAATGGCCAAGGTTTACATGCAAAAGGCTTGCCTCCAACCAAGACAGCTCATCGACCCGTTCAACACGGATTTGCCGCCTTAGAATGGGTTGCCGTAAAAAATCCATAAACGAGCGAACGGTTGGCGTCCCTTCGATCCTTTGGATCGCCGCTTGGATCAGTCGCCCCGGCCCCGAGGAGAGCAGGGTGCGGCTTCGCCCGGCAAGGTTGATGGTAATCCCGGCGTCGGAAAATGCTTGCCGTATCAGCGGATCGTAGTCCTGTCCGGGAAGAACCACGGCAATCTCGTGAGGCTTTGGCCCATCCTTTCGATTGAGCTTTAGCCGAATGCGGTGGACCACTTCGCGCACCTCGCTTTGCCTATCTTGGCAATCGATGCGGGTTATTTCGACGGGGGCAAAAGAGAGCGGTTTGGTGTTTTTCCACGGTATTTTGAGGTATCCCGCAATGAAACTGAGAAGCTCGCCCTCGGGGCCATCGGGACCGCAAGGCACCCACAGCTTTAGGTTCATGGAATTTCCCAAAACCTTGATAAAGTCGAGTTCCGGCAGGCTAAATAAATGAAAGCCGTCGAGTACCACACCAACCGCGGCAAACGCCATCGTGTTGAAGGGTTTTTTGGCCAAATGGGCCGCAATCATTCCAAGCCAGCCATGACGATCAACCGAGTCGGTGGCCCGCAAACCGGTTTGGTAATTTTCATGAAACTGTTTGGTGATTCCGTCTCTAGGCGTGACCTTGTTGTCCTGCCAAACCCGGATCAATTGATCCATATGGGCCGCGGTGCCTTTGCCGCTGGCAAGGTTCGGCAAGGTTTTCTGCCAAGCCTTAAGGACCCTTTGGCGCCTTTCCATGGAGGTGATCTTTTTAATGACAATTCCCTGGGTTGTCGCTACCAGATTCACAAGTCCATCGAGGGTTACAATCCGAGGCAAAAGGGCGGATCGGCCGTTTTCGGCGCCCGGCCAATTGCGAACGCTGGCGCGCCTACGCCTTGAAGAGGGGACCACCCAGATCCATTTGGGGGCCTCGGTCCCTTGAAGGTCGGCGAGCCAATCCTTTGCCTCGGGGCTGCCGGCCATTAAAGCTAGGTCAAGAGACCCGAAAGGTGAGCTGAAAAGGGAAATGGGCATGGGAGGCTCCGAGATCGCAGGGGTTCATCCTGTTATTCCCGGTAACCGAGCGAAGATTTCAAGTGTTGTTTGGAAAAAAACGAAAACAGACGATCATTTCCCCACGCGGGTTTTTATCCGCGTGGAGAAACCTAAGGTGGTTTACTTTTTCGTCGTCTTTAGGGCGAGAGCCTCTTGGGAGCGTTTTAGTTGGCCTTGGAGGTTTAGCGCCTCGGCTTCGGTTCCCTTGAGTTCTGTTTGAACGGCGATCAGTTCCGTTTGCAGAGCTTTTTCGGCGGTGACTAGCCCCTCTATCCGCTTGGGCAGTTGCTGAATCTGCTGTTGTGCGGCGGTGATTCCCGCGGTTGCCGCCACAAGATTCTTTTCGGCCACAGGCACCAAAGGAATCATGTCCAGCTCGCGTTTTTTGGCCACGACAAGGTCGGCTTGGGCTTTTACGGACAGTTCTTGAGCGCGTTTAAGCGCCTCGGCGGCGGCTTTTTGACCGGCGGGATCGGTTGCCTTGACCGCTGCCAGCTTCAGGGCCAGTTGTGTTTTTTCTGTCGCGGCCATTTCGGCCGTTTTCTTCAAAACAATCGCTTGGGCAACTTGGTTCTTGGCCTCGGCTACTTTAGCAAGGGCCCCGGCCTGATTGGCCTGGGCGGGTTTAAGAATGGGGGATGGATCAGCTTGTAACTTCTTGATGGTGGCAAGTTCAGTAGCCAAGGTGGACCCGCGAAGGGTCACACCCGCCAGTTTTTTGCGCGAGGCATCGGCGGCGTCCGTGGCGACCTTTACAGTGGGAATCAGTTTGGTGGTTCGGACTGCGAGGGGTTCGGGGTTTGGGGTGATTTCACCCACTTTTTTCCCGTCCACCACTGTCCAGACATCGACAATTCCAGACCAGTCGCCACCAAAAGCTCGGGTGGAATCGTGGCTAAGAACTGCCTTTAGGGTCAGGTCGGGCATGGCGGGGAAGGCTTTTTTCAGGGCGCCGTTGCCATCCCAAACCTTGACCGTTCGATCACGGCCCGCGGAAATGATCTGGCCATCCATCGCATAGCGGACCGACAAAGCTGCCGCCCCATGGCCCCAAGATTTGATTTGGCCCCCATTTTCCATCTCCCAAAGGCGAATGGTTCCATCTTCGGAGCCGGACGCCACGACATTACTATCCCCTCGCCAAGAAATGTCGGTGATCATGGCTGTGTGACCGCGAAGACCAAAATATTCCCGAGCGGTGAACGCTTCCCAAACAAACAAGCCGCCCGAGCGGTCGCCTGTGGAGAGAAGGACCCCATCGGGACTGAACTCAAGCGCGGTCACCCAGTCCGTATGTTTCTTGATCTGGTTGAGCAGTTTTCCGTCCTTGGTGGAATAGATCCGAACCATCTTGGAAGGGCCACCCAAGGCGATCATGGTTTGATCGGGACTGATGTCCGCGGCCAAGACGGAATCGGTCTCTTCGCCAACCTGAATGATTCGTTCCCCTGTCTTCACATTCCAAACGACAACGCGGCCAAGAGAGGATCCTTGTCCGCCGCCGGCCACCAATAGGGCGCCGTTCTTGGAAAACTTGAGGACATTGGCGATCCCCTCGGCAAAGGGAAGGACGCCGAGCAATTCTCTGGTATCGGAGTGATAAAGGAGGACTTGTTTGTTTCCGGCCACCGCGATGAGTGGCGCCCAAGGCGAGGAAGCCAAGGCGGTGACGGCGTTGGCCCGAGGGTAGGTCTTTAAGGGCTCAAGGGAAAGTTTGGCGGTGGGGTCTGGCATCGGTGGTGGCCCTGCTGGCCGACCCCGGGTGATTTTGCCAAGGGCGATGTCCAATTTGGGCTTCATCAACGGGGTTTTGGAGCCGGAATTCTCAAGGGCCCCTTCGATGATCCATCGTTGAATCGTGCTGGCGAACTGATCCGGCAGCTTGGGAGACTTTGGCGGCATGAAAGGTTCGACCTTGTGGGTAATGGTCGTGAAGAGCGGACTGTTGTCAGGATCGCCTGGTTTTACGGCAACGCCCCCCGAACCACCTTCCATAAGTTTTTGATAGTTGGTAACGATAAGACCGCTAGATTTCTTGTCAGAGTTATGGCAATTGCCACATTTCTCACGCAAAAGAGGCGCAATATGCTCGTCAAAATTGATCTTCTTTTTCTTGTCCTTGTCCTTGGGATCGGCCGCACCGATTCCGGTTACAAGGACAAGAAAAAGACCCAAAACAAAGGTGGGTAGTTTGCTTAACATGGTGGAAATATCCGGAAATTGGGTGGGTTCTTAGTGGTTGAACATAAACTCGCGGGAATTGAGGATCGCCCAGAAGGCGTCCTCAAGGGCCCGCTGGGGATTCCCTTCGGCCGCCACCAATTGGGCTAACCGATCCTTCTCCGTTAGGGTGGGTTTGCGACAAAGCGTGCGGATGTAGAACTCTTCGATGATATCCAAGACCGGTTTTTTCTCGGCAAGGCGACGAACCACAAGGGATCCTTGGCTAATGCGAGGCCCGGTCACATCGCCATTAAGCAGGTGAAGCGACTGGGACAAGTTGGGTTCGAGCCTGACTTCGCAAGCGCAAACCGTCTCCCGAGTAGCTCGTCCAAAAGTCGTGAGGAAATAGGTGCTGGTGGTGCCGTCGGCAATCTGAACCGCCCTCGCACCCAAGGGCAACCCCGGGAACTTGTTCTTGGTTTCGGTGACCTGACTGATGCAATCGAGCATAGTTTCGGCCTTGATGCGCCTGACCCCGGCTTTGGCAAAGTTACGGGTATCCGTCTCGTTAGAGGTGGTGGGGGTGGTGGAGAGCTGATAAGTACGGCTGTTGCAGATGTCGCGCACCAGCTTTTTAAAGTCGTACTTATAGTCGGTGAATCGTTTGCCCAATTCCGTCACAAGTTCTTGGTTGGACGCAGGGTTGGAGATGCGGACATCATCCACTTCGTTAATGATCCCTTGACCGAAAAAATGGTTCCAAACAATGTTGCCTAGGTTGGTCGCAAAATAGGGGTTTTCCGGGCTGGCAAGCCATTGACCCAATACCACCCGCCGATCCTTGCCTACCACATCGGGCTGGATTCCACCCAAAAACTTGGGCTTCATCTGGCGACCACCCAAGGGATGGCTTACCTCGCCGCCGCCGGAATTAAACACGACAATCTCACGGGGATCGTCGGTGCCTTTACGGCCAATTTGGCTGAAAAAAGCCATGAATCCGTAATAGTCGTCCATGGTCCAGCGATCGAAGGGATGGTTGTGGCATTGGGCGCATTGAATGCGCATTCCCATGAACACTTGGGCGACATTTTCGTTGACTTTGAGAATGTCGGTTTCGTTTTGATAATAGTTGGTGGCGGGGTTTTTGAAGGTTCCGCCGTTGGCGCCAAGCAATTCCTGAACCCATTCGTTAACCGGGATATTGCGGGCGATCTTGTCTTGAAGCCAGTTGTAATAGAGCAACATGGCTTTGTAGCTGACCTGGTTTGAACTCTTGATTTGCAAAAGCTCGGCCCATTTCAAAACCCACATCTCCACAAACTCTTTGCGGCCCAAAAGTTCATCCACCAGCTTTTCGCGCTTGGTCGGAGTCTTGTCATTTACAAAGCGATGATATTCCTCAATGGATGGCAGGGTGCCGATGATGTCAAGCGATACCCTACGGAGAAACTCTTCGTCCGAGCAAAGTTCCGAAGGGGCGATGCGCAGCTTCTTGAGCTTGTTGTTGATCAAGGTGTCGATGTAGTTGTTTTCGGGAACATTGGGAAAGGTAAACTGAAGGGCCTTGGGCAAAACGATATAGGGGGAACCGATGGTGAAAGTGTGGAAACGGGCCATGACAAAGGCTTCGCCCCGGTCCCCGGCAGTTACCAAGCCCTCGGTATTGACCTTGGCGGAAGAATCGTTGCTGCTCAGGTACAAGGCAAGCGAGGTGACATCTCGTTCGGTGCCGTCACTGTATTTGGCCTTAACCACCATTTGTTGGGTGGCTCCCTTGCCGTCGAGGACCGCATTTTTGGGGAAAAGTTCTGCGCTTATGGGCAGAGCGACTGTGGCCGGATCAAGAAGCGCGCCCGCCTCTAACCAACGGACTATGGAGTTCCAATAGCGGTCGTTGGCGGCAAAGCGCTGGCCACCGGTGTGGCTGACCTTGCCAATGGATTTTTCAAGCATAAGAGACTCTTCCGGGGCGGCGAGGTTTAGCCTTCGACCGTTGAGTTCGCGGGTAAGCCGATAGTGGTCGCCGTCCATATCGAAACCGAAAAGCGACAGACGGAAACCGTCTTTGCCCCGAGCGGCCCCGTGACAGCCTCCGACATTGCAACCGGCCCTTAGGAAGATTGGCATCACATCTTGTTTGAAACTGATGGGGCGGTCTTCGGCGGATTTTTCCACCGTCACTTGACTGATATTGGCTCGGCCACCATACTCGGCCAAAAGCTCACTGGTCCCGTCAGCCTGAGGCAACAGGATACTATTTTCGATTTTGACAACAGCCGGGTTGGTCAGCCGAATCTTTGCTTCGGAGGTTACATCCCGGGTGATGCCGTCGGCAAAACTGGCCACCACAATGAAGCGCTGCTCGCCCCGTTTGGTGAGAAGTTTGATGTCGTTGGGAAGGATTTCGAGCTTGAC
>SIAL01000237.1 GCA_009691815.1 Gemmataceae bacterium
TCTATTCTCCCATTTTTCCAAACATCCGAACCATTGCGCCCATGAGTTTTTTCCAGTCGCCTTCATGGAGGCTTTCATTGGGTGCATGGGCGTTGGATTGGGGATCTTCGATTCCCAAAAGCAGCGCAGGGACTCCACCCAAAAGTTCCACCAAGGGGCCAACAAAGCCGATGGTACCCCCACACCCTATAGGTACGGCTTTTCTGCCGAACGACTCGGAAAGGGAATCCATTGCCGCCGAAAATGCCGGGCCTTTGGGATCCGTGGCCCACCAAGAAACCGGGGGGCCATGAGGTATCACCTCGACCTTGGCACCATAGGGTGGATCTTTTTCTAGGAAAGTTTTGAGTTGTTCAAAGCTTTCCTTTGGATCCATGTTGGGAACAATGCGACAACTGACGATTGCTTCCGCGGTTGGCAGTACCTGATTCGAAGCTCCTTTGATGGAACTTGCTTCGATAGCGATTACTGTTGCCGCCGGATGGCGCCAAGTTTGTTCATAAATTGTCCGGCCTTTGGGTGTTACAAAAGGAACGCCTGCTAGGATGCCCAAATCGGATTTGGCTTTTTCTTCATCAAAGGGAAGATTGGCATAAATTGCTTTTTCTTCCTCGGTGACCTTCTTTAAGTTTTTTTCAAAACCGGGAACCGGGACCTCCGCGGATGGGTTACCCAATCGTGCCAAAACCTGTGACAAAACGATGGCGGCGTCGGCAAGGGCTCCGCCAGCCATTCCGGAATGAACCGGAAATAGAGCGGTGGTAACCTTCACCTGGGCCGCAACAATGCCCCTTAAGGCCGATGTAATGCAGGGAAGACCCACCTCGATATTTTCAGTATCACAGACGACCACCACATCGGATTCTACGCATTGCCGGTGGTTTTTGAAAAAGCCTTGGAGATTTCTGGAGCCCACCTCTTCCTCGCCTTCGCAGAGGACCTTGACATTGATAGGCAGCGATCCGTGGGTTTTTAGCCAAGCGGCAATGGCCCCTAGTTGTCCCACAAAAGCACCTTTGTCATCCGCCGCTCCACGGCCAAACAATCGACCATTACGCCGAGTTAGGGTCCAAGGATCGGAAAGCCATTGGTTGGCGTAGTTTACCGGTTGAACATCGTGGTGGGAATAAAGAAACAGCGTTGGTTTGCCGGGTGCCCCCAGCCATTCGCCATAGGCATAAGGGTACGAGTCGTCGAAGGCGATCTCCCGTACATTTTCCAGCCCAGCTTGGCGCATGAATTGACAAACCAAAGCCGCAGATTGACCAAGTTCCGGTAGATGTTGTCCATCGGTGCTAATGCTTGGAATGGACACGGATTGCCTAAGCCATTCCACGAGCATTTCATGATTTTTATCAAGCCAATCAAGAGCCTGCGCAGTTTGTGTCATAACCAATACTCCTGAGGGAAATCGGTATGGGTGATTCTATTTAAGAGGGGTGTCGCATTCATCCATGGACCCAAAAAGTAAGGAATTTTGGCGCCAAAATCAAAAGGCCAATTGCACCCGCAAATCCACTTGCAACCAAAACCGCTCCGGCGGCGATATCGAGAGCGGGCCAAAAGGGGGGCCTTTGTTCCAACGGTAGGCCACGGACCAAGGTTTCGATGGAGCTATTGAACAGTTCCGAAACCAATACCGCTCCAATACAAAGGATCAGGATACACCATTCCCATAAAGCGATGTTCAAGGCCACCGAACAGGCGATCACCAAAGCTGTGAAAAAAAAGTGAACGAAAAAACTGGAATGGCCTCGAACACCCAACTTTGCCCCACGAAAGGAGGCTTCAAATTTCTCTTTCCAACTTCGGGAAGGGTGGTTTTCTTCTAAGGAATGGTTCATGAAGCGCAACCCTTTTGGCCTAAATCGTAATCGTTTTAGAGTCCGCCGTTGTTGTTGAGCATTTGCATCCGATTGCCATAGGTGGCCAGAATGGGCATGATTTGAAAGGTTAAACCAAAGTTGTTTGTGGTGGCGTTGTAGGAAATCCCCAAACTCACCTGAAGGTCTTTGCCCATCCTTGTTACCACCAAAGAGTTGGACAACGCCTCACTTGTCCCAAAATCATAATTGCTGGCTGCCGTGATGGCGTATTTCGGAGAAAAAACATAGTTAACCGCTCCGGTTAGGAGGCGACTGTCGATGGGGTTGTAATACCGGAAGCCTAGGTACAAATTTGTTCGGTCATCCCTGGTGTAGAATGCGCCAAGGTTGGCAACTTTGGCGCTTCCCTCAAAGGAATCCATCCACCCGGAACTGACAATGGCGGTTTTGTCCCCGGGATTCCAAGTTAAATCATAGTTGTATAGGCCGAAAAGTTGTCCAAAGTTATCCCGGTCTGGGTTGGGAAATAGGGTAGTCCCAAGATTGAAACTAAGGAAATCCACGGTGTGTTGATTTCCGGGCATACCCCGTTTGGTTTGCCACCTTTGGTCGATGTTGAATTGCAAAGTTTGGATCGAATTGAGCGTGTCGATGCGGTTATCCGCCAAACTCCTAATGCCATAGTTTTGGGGATCATACTTTCGTTGGGAATAGTTTTGAAACCAGACGGGGTTATACAGGGCGTTTGCCGGATTGACCTGTTGGCCGTTTAAGGGACCAAACGGCGTTGCCGTTGGATTTCCCGCAAAATACACCCAATCACGCATAGCCATGTCGGTTGAGTCATCATTGAATCGGTCAAACTGAGGAAGTTTTTGGTAAAATTGGTTGCTGGCCCCATAGAAGTAATTCATGCCCAGGTTGGCTTTGTGATACACCCCGTCCAAATTGAACATTTCACTGGTCATATCCGAATAAAGCTTCGACATGGGTAAATTAACGCGACCGCCAAAGCCTCCCCAAAAGCGTGAGATTCCATCATTAATGCTTTGGCCACGACTGCCGTTGATTGTGGTGTTTGCCACATCTTCAATTTGGGATGTGTAATAGGCTATATCGCTTTTAACATACGGGTCAAATCGAAATGGTCCGGCGGAAAAAGGCGCGCTGATTTCTTGAAAGAGGTTGAAACGCCCGGCCCCAACCCCGACATCCGTAGGACTGTATTGCGGGGTTGGGTCGTTTGAGGTCAACAGGTTGCTATATCCCACTTCACCTTTGGCCGAGTAGGTGAAAGTATTGAATAGGTCATAGCCCGTGATGAATCCGTTTAATTTAGGGAGTTGAGCCGTTTCGTTGACCCAAGATCGGATGCGTGGTTCGGCATGGACCGACCAGCCCAAAGCTCCTATTTGTTGTCGGATATTGACAAAAGTGGTAGGGCTAATGTCGTTGTCGAATTCCCTTTTGAAAAATTCCTCTTGAAAGTTTCGGTCCGAAAGGGCGGCGATCTGGGATTTAATGGTGGCATTGGGTAAATTGGTGGGTTCGATGGATTGTCGCCAAGTTAACCTGCCCCGCCAGTGCGAAGGGTTGTTGTAATCATAGCGTGATCCACCGAGGATATCTCTGGTTCCATAGGGGCCCATGGAGCTGTTGTCATAAAGGCCATAGGCGGTGAACATCCCTGTCCCTTTGGAAGGGAGGCCAAGGAGTGATTGGGTTTTGTAATCAAAATCGGTTCCGGTGGCCGGCCCGCGGGCGGTAAGGTAATCAAGTTCCCAACGCCACCTAGTCCCTTCAGGGGCCTTTAGCCCAAGCAGGTCAAAGGTGTTCAAGGTTACGCCAAACTGGCCCCCATAAATCCGATTATATCCTAGGTTGACCCCTTCAACGGGGCCAAGTGGATCGCGAGCGTCCCCCTGTAAAAAGGGAAACCAAAACACAGGGATATCCGCTAAATAAACAAAGGCATCCTTGCCGTTTATAAATGTTTGACGGATTTCTTCTTCGGGCTTGTAGCGCATCGACTCTGGCAAAAGGAACCCAAGTAAATCGGGTCGGGATATTTTTTTGTCTTCAATGGTCGCCTCGGCCATGGTGACCTTAAGGCCAGGATCTCCGGGGGTTCTGCTTGAAAAAATTTCGCTTTGCAAAACCCGATATTGATGGACATCCAATTGTTGAAGTTCGGCTGCCCGAACAATAATAGGGTCAGGTATGAAAGGCACACTAAATTCGAGTTCAGATTTTAAGGCGATGGCCTGATTTCTGCGCACATCATAAAAGATCTCGTTGGCCCGCATGGTCCTTTGGAGTTGGTCACCTTTTCTAGGATCAGCCACCCCAACGCGAGGAAGGTTGGGTTTGTCTTGTTGGCGGATTTCCACATTACCCGAAAGGTAAAATTCCAAGTCCTTGCTGGTCTGTCCCCCTTGGGATTGCATATTACTCATGATCTGCTGGGGGTTGCTTCCCTTGGTCCAGATCACAATTCTGTCGGCTTCCATGTCAATTAAACCTGCCCCACCCAAATCCTTGACTTGGAGAATGGCGCCGCCGGTGAGCAGGATAGCTTGTTCATTTTCACTAATAGGTTCAACCATAACACGAAATCCCGAGGAGCTTCGGGGTGTTAAGGTGTAAGTTCGAGAGGGATTCAAAAGATTGTCCGGAACGGCGACGGCCGGGGGTTGGATGGGCTGACCATTCCAAGGAATCATCCCAGTCGCTGTTGGCGGTGATCCTATTCCGGGAGGAGGCACACCCGTTGGGGGTGAACTAGGCGATGGCAGGAGAGGCAGATTTTGTCCTACGCCACTAGGTGGTAGGGGTTGGGCCCCAAACGGATTCACCGGCGCGAGAGCCGGGGGAGGGGTGTTTTGATTTAGGGTAATGGGCCTAGGAACTGCTTCCGCGGACGGAGGGCCTACAGGTGTGGGAATTGGTGGAGGCTGGGGCGGCGGCTGGAAATAAAAAGAGGTTCGAACGATTTTGGCTGGGGTACTGAGGAGATTGTCATTACCCTCACCTTCGTTTGTAGGAAGAAGTGAGGTAGGACCGGATGGCCCCTTTTCCGGTTGGTTACTCGCAGGGATTTTCTTGGTGGGTTCGATCCCTGGAGTTCTAAGGGCTGGGCCCCAAAAACCCGCCTTTTCCACTTCAAATTGCTTCCTAGCGGCGGCCTCTTTTTTGGCGATTTCCGGGTTCGATTTGCGTTTCAGGCGATCTTCACTTAGTCTGATGACAAGCGGATCGTTGGGGTCGGGGACACGATTGGCCTTTTCGTTGACCGAGGTGACTTTGATTTCCCCACGGGTGTTGAGTTCTATGTGGGCTTTGTCCGCTTTTTGATTTTCCGTACTGGCATCAATAGCCAAGTTTCCATCGGCTTGGATTTCCATTTTCCAAATGCCGGTGAGTTGGTGTTGGCGGGGGTTAAGCCATGCGACGGCTTTATCGCAACGGATAGTAATGTAACCGTGTTGGACAAGGACCTTGCCTTCAAGGATCAGAACCGTTTCATTATTTTGTTTCCAAAAACCAACACGATCCGCTTCAAGGCTAATGGGCTTGGATTCTCCGGGATGATTTCGAATGAAATCCAAGGATTTGAGGGCATGGGGTTTGGACGACCCAAAGATACGAGAAGCAAGGTTAGGTTTAGGAGCGGTTTCTTGGTCCTCTTGCGCTTTAAGATCCCGTGGCAATCCAGCCAAGGCCCCAAAGATTCCCAAAACGAAAACGCAAAGCAACCCACGCTTTGTCACATTCCCAAAAGGAAAGTGAACAATGGCAAAACGACTTGCAGCTTTTTTGGGTGGAATCGGCACTCGGCGCAAAACTCCTACCGAGCCAACTAGAAAGCTTGTCCTCAATGAACAAGCAAAAAAGTTGGCTGGGTGGAGTGGCAATACCCTTG
>SIAL01000238.1 GCA_009691815.1 Gemmataceae bacterium
GTGTGGGCCGAATCGATACCCAGATGGTGATAAATGGTAGCCAAAAAGTCACCGGGGCCACAAACGCGTTCCACAGCATCTTCACCCCGTTTGTCCGTTGCTCCAATGAAATGCCCGGTTTGAAGGCCACCCCCGGCCCATAGGTTGGAAAACCCTCGGGGCCAGTGGTCCCGACCCGGTTGCGAAGTCCCGGCAGGCGCGCTGGCATCGCCCGCCCCGGTGCTGGCCGCGTAACTGATTTTTGGCGTGCGACCAAATTCGCCGGTGACCACCACAAGCACCCGTTTATCTAGTCCCCGATCATAAATATCCGAAATGAGGGCCGAGACCGCTTGGTCATAGGCATTGGAACGGAATTTCATGGCGTCAAAGACATGCTGATTGACGGCATGATCGTCCCAGTTTTGCACCCGGCCACAAAGCGGCCCGCTAAGGCTGGTGGTCAAAACATCCACCCCGGCTTCAATGAGCCTTCTGGCCAACAACAACTGTTGTCCCCAAGCATTTCGGCCATAACGATCACGGACCCGTGGGTGTTCCAAATTCAGATCAAAGGCTATTTTTGTTTGCGGGTTGGTCAACAGCGTCATCGCCTGGGTTTCAAATTCATCAAGGGCGGCAAGCTCCCGAGCCTGATCAAAGCCCCGTTCAAGCGTGTCCAGTTTTTGGCGAAGGTTGGAGCGGCGTCCAATGCGGCGAACCTCGTCTTGGTCCGCAAGACTAATATTGGGCACCGAGAAACTGGGGGAATCCGGATTGCCCGAAACGACAAACGGGGAATAGGCGTCCCCAAGGTAGGCCGGCCCATTGTATTCGGTAGGGGGATTGATGCCGACATAGGCGGGCAGTGGGTTAGCCCTAGGGCCTTTCTGAGCTAACAAGTAGTTGGAAACGGCCATCCAATCCGGGTATTTGGGTTTAGGTTTGTCGCGTGTGTCGGGGTCCCCGGAAAGCAACTGCATGGAACCTGCCGGGTGGCCTCCCGCGGTTTGTCGCATGGACCGAAGCACGACAAGTTTATCAGCAATGGCCGCTTGCCTTGGCAATAACTCGGTGAATTGGAGACCCGGGACCTTTGTTGAAATCAGTTTGAATGGCCCCCGGTATTCACTGCCAGAATCCGGCTTTGGGTCATACGAATCTATATGGGACATTCCACCCGGCTGCCAAACCATGATGACCGCTTTTTTCTCCGAGGTGGAGGGGTCACTCGATCCGGCTAAGCAATGGGATTTTAGTTTGAGGATATTTGGCAGGCTTAATGTGGCAAACCCCGCCAATCCTGTTTGCAGGAACGCCCGACGGCCGCTGAACCCATAGGGAACGGGACCTCGGCAATTTTGAAAAGGTAACTTTTGCTGAAAAGGAGTCATTTTTTCTCCGCTGGTTTGACGCGAATCATAACAGGTTCACTAATAACAATATCGGCAATATCCCGGGGAGCAGCCGCATCCGTAGCTCGTTTAAGTTGCTCCTTGCTTTCGGTCAGGGCACTTGTTGCCGCTTTCATTTTGGCATTAACGGCGGCTACCGCCTTGGTCATCTGGTCCTTTTTCGCCATAGGAGCCGCCTTGGCATCGTTGGCCACCCTGATCACTTCCGTTTCCAAAGCTTTGATCTCCAGAGCAATGATTTTTGCTTTGGCCTCGGCCGAAGTGATAAGTTCAAGATTATGCCGATACTTGACCACCGCGCCCCCAATAAAGGAGACATGATAATCCCCAGGCGGGACCTTCAATGCGCCAAGATCAAGCACGGCTTGGGAACTATTGGCCTTAACGAGGATTTCAAAACTGGGAGCATTTTCAAACCCAGCCCCCACCACCTTCATTTGGATTTTATCGCCGGAAAAATCACTTCGGGATTTGTGAATCAGAGGTATGGTCAGTTTTTCTCCCACTTTGGCATCCACCATGGCTGTTTTTGCCGTCAAAGTCAAAGGGGCAAAATCGACGCCACTCACCGAAACCGGAACATCCGCCATTAACCGGGGGCTTGGAATTTCGCCCCACGAATCCGGAATGGGCCAAGACACCGAGGCGAGCCGACAAGGTCGGCGAACTTCCTTGTTGTCTACCTTCGAGCGGCCAACAATCTTCGCACCGGAAAACCCCTTGGGAGCATCCTGTTTTGCCGAAATAAGTAACATACCCACCGATTTTCCCGATGGAATTTTCAAGCCTTGTGCGGTTACGCCACTGGGCAGCCCTTCCATGGAAAGCTCAATTTCGCCATCAAATCCATCCCGTCGAAAGGCAACCACTTCAAGGGCCACGGTTGCGCCGCCCCGAAGCGCGATCGGTTTGGACAGGGCGTTTCGGTCTCCGTTTCTTAGCTCCATGTGCATGGCCCAAGCGACAAGCGCAAAGTCGGGTTCCGCTTTTCGAATCACCAGCCGATAGATATTCCCCTTTTCGCTTCGGGTTCCTCCAAACAGGTCGGTAATTTGAAGGCGATGGAGTCCATCCTCCTTGATCACCAGCTTGCCAATAATGTCTGAGGAACCAGCATTAAACGGGGGACCATCGTAGGCATAGCCGTTGCTCGAAACTTTCACAGGGCTGGTAATGTCCATCAATTCGAGGAGATCGGTCAACTTGTCCGGGGCCCCTTTTATACCACTAGTCACATGTTGAACCAGAATCGAAGGATCGGTGGCAAGTCCAAGCCGTTCAGATGCCACCTCAATCCACCACTGTTCGCCCTTTTTGGCTTCAAATTCAAAGAAGTCAACATCCGCCGCGGGATAAAACCGTCCAGAGATGTCCAAAGGAAGCGAGACTCGCTGGGCTTTGCCGCCATCGTTATTAGGCTCGATTTCGGCCAATTTTGCCTGTTCAACAAGCCCGGTTGGTGGCCAAGAGAAGGAATTGACCTTTTTTGTCATTTGTTGACGAACAATAGGTGTTCCTATTTTCTGCTCCCAAAGGCCAAGGCGATAGTAAAATGCGTTGCCTCCTTTGAAGGTCAATTCATGGATTTTTATCACATATTTACCATCGTTTGGAACCACAAAATCAAGGACGCCTCCCCTTCGTTCCACCAGCAAATCCCGCCCCAAAGCGTCTGCCACGATCACCGTGGCATTGAGTTTGGAATCAATGCCACGACTGGCGCAGTCAACAATTAGGCGTTGGCCCTTCTTTGCCTGGAAGGTGAAATAGTCGATGGACCTTTCCGAAATGCAGCCATTGCAAACAGAATCAAGGGGGAGTTCTAGCGCGGTCACAAGCGATGTATTTGCCTTGGAACGCACCACCTCGGTTAATGTTCCCACGGCAAAAATTCGGGACGACGAAATTCCCAAACGGGTCATCACCCTTGTTTCATACAGTCCAATCGGACAATCTGGGGCGACGCAAACAACATATCTGTCCGCGATACGATTCCCTTTGGGGTCCAATTTTTGTTTTGCCGTGATGCCCGGATGGGAAAACATCAATTCGCCGACATCTTCTAAATGCTCGCCAGTGATGGATACCTCCACCTCGGTGCCCACCTTGGCGCCCATGGGCATGGTGGTTAACAGGCGTGGCGCGGGCAGTCCCACAGATTGGGTCCTTGCCATCGGGGCAAGACCCAAAAGGAGTAGCCCACCAACCGCGGCGCAATAGGTACTATGTAAGAGGGTCACCTTGGTATTCCTTAATGATTGAAGAGGAATTCTTTGGAATTCATCAACGCCCAGATCAAATCCTGATAATTTTCAAAAGCGGCCCTGCCTGCATCAACCGGCTTTCCTTGGGCATTGATTCTTTTCTCGGTCAAGTAGTTCAGAGCGGTTTGCAATTCGTCGGGCCGTGGTTGGCGGCCAAAAGCGGCAAAGTAAAGCTCCTCGATTTTATCCTTGGCGGGGCGTTTGTCGTTGGCAAGTCGCTGTGCCCGACCAGTGGATTGGTTGGCCAATTTTTGCCGAATATCATTGGCATTGATCATAAAAAGACTTTGGGCAAGGCTAGACGATTGGATCCTCTCACACTCGCAAACACTTTCACCCTCGGGTCGGCCAAAGACTCGCAAAAAAGGATTGTTATTGTAGCTGTTGTCGGGAAGTGCCACGGCACGGGTGCCCGAGGGCAGGTTCGAAAAATCGGTTTGGGTTCCCGCCAACTTGTCCACCGCATCAAGCATCACCTCGGCGGGGAGGCGCCTTGGATAATATCTCGAGTAGTTCTGCCTGTCACCCACATTGTGCTTGTTGGGCAAGGCGCTCAATTGATAGGCGTTGGAGGTGGTGATGACCCGAACCAAATCCTTCAGGTCGAAACCACTTTCAATGAATCTTTTCTCCAACGCCGCAAGCAGTTCAGGATTCGATGCGGGGTTTGATTCGCGAATGTCATCTTCGGGTTCAATCAATCCCCTTTGGAAGAAATGTTTCCAATACCGATTGACCAAGGCCTTGGCAAAAAAAGGGTTTTTCGGGGACCTTAGCCAATCCGCAAGGCGTAATCTTGGGTCTTCATCCGGCGCTATTGCCGCCACCTGATCTCCAAGGGCGGCAGGCTTTAACGACAACCCCGACTTGATATTCTTTGCCGCTGCCATCCCTCGTTTGTGAAAAATTAAATCCTCTCCGCGGGTTTCGGAAGGTTTGCGACCCACTTGGGAAAAGAATGCCGCAAAGGAGTAATAATCATCCTGACTCCAGCGCTCAAAAGGATGATGGTGGCACTGTGCGCACTGCATCCGGACACCAAGAAATAATTGCGCCACATCTTCTATCTGGTTTTTGGGTTCCTTGACCCGCTTGTACCAGGCGACAGGGGGATTACCGACAACCGTGCCCGTGGCGGCAAGTAGCTCCCTTACGAATTGGTCATAGGGTTTATTGGCAAGCAAGCTGTCCCGTACCCAAGCATGAAAGGCAAAGTTTGAGACAATGTCACTGGCATCATCACGCCTGTTTTTCAGGACGGCGGTCCATTTGCCCGCGAAAAAATCCGCATAGTCGGGGCTTCGAAGCAGCTCCTCGATCCATTGATCTCTTTTATCGGCGCTTTTGTTGGCCAAAAAAGCCTTCGTCTCTTCCTCTGAGGGCAGCCGCCCGCCGATATCAAGCGAGACGCGACGGATAAATATCGCATCGTCACAGACCTCCGATGGAGGAATGCCAAGCAATTTTAGGTTGGCGAAAACAGCTTCATCCACAAAGTTCTTGGCCACAGGGAATTGTTCGATAGGCGCACCAAGGGGAATCAAAGCGTTGAAAACCGTGACAACTCCTTGATACCGAACCATCACGGCCACCTTGCCGGTAATATCAAGAGCCTTGACCAAGCCCCCCTCGGAAACTTGGGCCATGGCGTTATCATTCGAAAAATATAACGCCTGACTGGTAACATCCCGAACTGTGCCATCGGAATATCGGGCCATTGCTTTTAGTTGCTGTTCCTGCTTGGGACGAAACGAAACCTTTTTGGGTTCTAGATCCACCCCAACCAGTTTTGGGCCGGACGGAAGATCCATCGGCATCCCCTGTCGAATCCAATTCAGCATCAGGGCATAGCCTTGAGAAGACTTTGGTAGCCTTTTGCCCCCACCGTGGGCAATTTCGCCCGAGGCCTTTAACAGCAACAGGCTTTGTGAAGGATTTGTCAAGGAAATCCGGCGGCCTCGGCCTTCCATCACCAAGTGTTCAAAATCTTCCGCAGACTCAAAGCCAAGCAAAGACAACTGGAAACCGTTCTGGCCCCCTCCCGCTTTGGCGTGGCAAGCACCCGCATTGCACCCGGCCTTGGTCAGCA
>SIAL01000239.1 GCA_009691815.1 Gemmataceae bacterium
GGCATCACCATTTTTTTTATGTCATCGGGGGTTACAAAAGGGCGACCGTCGAGGGCCGCGATGGCTTGGCCGGTTTTCATTAAGGCCAAGGAGGCGCGGGGACTGCCCCCAAGGGCCACATCTTCGTGTTCCCTAGTGCCGTTGACAATGTCCACAATGTATTTGCGCAGCTTGGGATCCACATGGATTTCCTTAACTGTGTCTTGGCAAGAGATCCACTCTTGGACCGTAACGACAGGGGTAAGGTCGTCGATAGGGTGCGCTTTTTGGAGGCGGCCTAGAAGCTTAATTTCTTCCTCGGGACTGGGATACCCAAGACTCAGTTTGATGAGGAAACGATCCAGTTGGGCCTCAGGGAGGGGAAAGGTGCCTTCTTGATCGACAGGATTTTGGGTGGCGATCACCAAAAACGGTGGTTTGAGATTGTAGGTTTGGCCATCCATGGAAACCTTTCGCTCGGCCATGGCCTCGAGAAGGGCCGCCTGTGCCCTAGGTGTGGCCCGATTGATTTCGTCGGCAAGGAAAGTTTGGCTGAAAACAGGTCCGGGTCGAAACTCGAACTCCGAGGTTTTTTGATTGAAAACATTGACCCCGGTAATGTCGCCCGGGAGTAGGTCAGGGGTGCATTGAATCCGTTTGAAATTGGCGTTGATGCTTCGAGCTAGGGCCCGGGCCAACATGGTTTTGGCAACGCCTGGAACATCCTCAAGGAGGATGTGTCCCTCGGCAAGGTAGGCGGCAAGGACGAGGTTGATCTGATTTCGTTTGCCAAGGATGACCTTTTCCAGATTGGCAATGACCTTGTTGGCGGTAAGTCGCAACTCTTTGGCTGCTTGAATGGGATCTTTGGCCACGAAACCGCCCCCTGTCTACGAAAAAACCCCAATCCCTTGTGGCAGGACTTGGGGTTAATCTAGGCAAGGGGAATGCCGGGGCCAATTAGAACTGGTCCAACCAAAAATGGAACCCGCTATGATGCCTTTGGGGCTGGCGTTCTTCATAGCGCCAATTCTCGGCATTGTAGGGTGGCCTTGCCATGTAGGCCGGGGGCCTCGCGTAGGGTTGACCGGCCTGTTCCGGCCATTTGGGACCATATGCGGGCCAATAGTTGTAGGGAAAGTATGTGTACGGGTAATAAAACATTCTAGGCAGGTTGGGATTTGGTCCACCACCCGAAAAGGGACCTTGTGCCGAAACTTGACCTGTGAATACGGAAAAGGTCGCCACCACCAATGCCCAACTCAAAAGACGAACCCCCACGACGCACCTCCCTGTCAAACGGAAAAGGACCATCCTTGGGACAGTCTACCTCGTGGAATCGGTGCTGGTCGTCCAAAGCGAGCCAAACCGTCCCATTTTTCCGGTAGGGGATACCGTGACTGCGGAAGATTTGCTTGTTGGCAACAATGCCGAAATTGAGGGTACTTTGTGCCCCGGTGGGAAAAAATACGATGGATTCTTTCAAGTTGTATGAAGACCCGCTCAGCAGCCGGTACGCCAGCCCCGAAATGGCTCACTTGTGGAGTCCGCACAAGCGGATCGGCATTTGGCGGCGCATTTGGGTGGCTTTGGCCGAGTCTCAAATGGAGTTGGGACTTGTTGGCGAGGGTGGTCCAAGGATCTTGCCTGAACAGATCCTTGCCATGAAGGCCAAAGTCGACGACATCGACTTTGCTTTGGCCGAGGAATACGAACGCAAATTTCGCCACGATGTGATGGCCCATATCCACGCCTTTGGCGATGCGGTTCCCTCGGCCAGAGACATCATTCATTTGGGCGCGACAAGCTGTACGGTTACCGACAACGCCGAAGTCATCCTTATGCGGGAAGGGTTGTCGCTAGTCGCGGTAAAGATCGCCTCGGTCCTAAAGGCCTTGTCAGAATTTGCCACCAAGCACAAAAACCTGACATGCCTTGGATTTACCCACTTTCAACCCGCCCAGCTCACCACCATGGGGAAACGAGCAACCCTTTGGGCGCAGGATTTCTTGATGGATTTGGGCGAAATTGAAAATCGACTTGCAACCATGCGATTTCGTGGAATCAAGGGGACCACAGGAACGCAGGCTTCGTTTATGGCCCTTTTTCAGGGCAGCCACGAGAAAGTGATCGCTCTGGACAAGCTGATCTCCCAAAAAATGGGGTTTGATTTGGTTTGGCCGGTTACGGGACAAACCTACCCTCGAAAAATGGATTCGATGATACTCGATGCCCTTTCGGGAATATGTCAATCCGCACACCGGTTTGGCTCGGACTTAAGGCTTTTGAGCCACCGTCAGGAACTGGATGAACCGTTTGAGGAGAGTCAGGTCGGTTCCTCGGCCATGCCCTACAAGCGAAACCCAATGCGATCAGAGCGAATGTGTGGTTTGGCCCGATATGGGATGAACTTGCCGGCCAATGCCGCGCAAACGGCGGCGGTCCAATGGTTGGAACGAACACTAGACGATAGCGTCAATCGACGATTGAGCATTCCCCAAGCGTTTCTCACGGTCGATTCGATCCTTAAATTGGCGCTCAACATTGCCAGGGGAATGAAGCCCAACCCGGAAGTGATCGATCGCGAAGTCAAAAAGATCATGCCCTATATGTTGACCGAAAACTTGATGATGGCGGCGGTAGCACGAGGGGGGGATCGACAAGTACTGCATGAAATCATTCGTGTGCATAGTCACTCGGTGACGGCCGACCTGAAATCGGGTGCCAGCAAGAATGACTTGTTGGAAAGGTTGCAAAAGGAAAAAGCCTTTGAGGGAGTCTCCTTTGCCGCCATCGAAAGCGGAAGCTACCTCTCCGGCCGGGCTTCGGAACAGGTGGATGATTTTATTGCCGCCGAGGTTACTCAGGCGTTGGCCCCGTATCAGGGCAAGCTTCAAACCCACTCTGTGGTGGAACGGTAATTGGGGTAAGAAATAGCTTTGCTTTACGCCCTGGACCCATCGGCGACGGACAAATAGGAAACCAGTTTTGTTTTACGACCCGAATGCGTCCGGCTCGTAAAGAATTTGACGCTGGGGCCAGGATTGATTTACGGCCAAACCCCGCCGCCGCCACTCGTTTTCCTCGTCTCCTTACGAGACCGTGAAGGTTTGGTTGACATTTACGCCCAAGCCGTTGGTTGCCCGAACGGTGAGGGTATAGGTGCCCGCGGTGCCGCCCGCCGCCGTTCCTGAAAGGACCCCGGTGCTGTTGTTGAAAGACTGGCCCGAAGGGAGACTTGTTCCAGTGCCACTTACCGAAATTAGGCTAAAGGCCGGGGCGGGGCTACCGCTGGCCGAGAAGGTGAAGGACTTACTCACCCCGATGGTAAAGGTGGTGAGGTTGGCATTGGTGAAGACCGGGGCGGTGGGATTCTGGAAACCGAAATTGACCCGAGGACTGGCCCCGGCGGTTAAGAAATTCACCAAATAGGTCCCGCTGGTCGCATTTAAGGTGATACCTGAAGGTCCGCGTTGGCCACCACGCCAACAATGCTGCTGCTAGTAGAAACCGCCCCCGGAAACCCCGGCGCTTCCACTGCCCCAGGTTACCGCACCGGCATTGGCCAAACTGCCACTATTGTTCCAGCTTGCGCTTGATACCAGATAATTGCCACTCGAAAGGGCGGTGACGCCACCACTGCCTACCTTATCAAATGCGGTAGACCCAATAAGGCTGTTGCCGCTGACCACGGTATCCTTGGTGGACCCATCTCCGTTACAAAAGGTCACGGCCCCAACATCACTTGTCCCACCATTGTTCCAAAGAGGACTGGCGATGGTGTGGTTCCCATTTCCGGTTAAGGCTTTGATGCCGCCACTTCCCAGATGATCCCCCGTCGTGCTTCCGACAAGGCTGTTGGTACTGCCGATGGTTCCGGCGGATCCGGTGGCACCATTGCCATAAGTGACGGCTCCGGCGGTGGTCGCCGCCCCGTTGTTTCAAAGCGGGCTGAAAGCGACAAAGTTGTTGTTGGAAAGGGCGTTGATGCCGCCGCTGCCCACCTTATCGTCGTATTTCGATCTTACAACGCTGTTTGAGGAGGTTGTCGAGGACACGATTATCGTGGCAGTGCGCTGTTAAATATGGCGTGATCGATTCCCAAAATAGCAACCCGGGCGTTCCGGAAAATGTTAAAGCGATGGAGTTTAATTGAGCCGACCTTTGGCCATCTCAAAAGCGATGCTCGAATGGAAAAAAAATATTTGCTGGAAAAAAAGGGGACAAAGTCAACGCTCTGATGAGTGCCTTCGGTTACAACTTCATGAAGCTCATGCCGGATTTTTTTGTCTTTTTTTGGCTGTTTAAATCCTTGGACTGCTGCATCAAGGTGGCCCTTTGCAATCTCTTCACCGGCAGAAAACATTTGGCACCCTTAATTGCCTATGCTTGATGTGGGAAAGATCGTCGGGGTGGGTTTTTCAGGAACGACTACTTATTGCTGCCGACGCCAGCACCGCGTTATTAAAACATATTCTCCTTTTTTCTTGAAATCATTCCCCAACCTGTTTAACATCATCTTTAATCTTTAACTAGGACCCCAGTGACCTCAATAGCCCAAAAGCCACGGGTGCTCGATCAAGTCCGCCAAGCGTGTCGCGGAACAATCGACGGGAGCGGGTGGCGTGATCCGTCATTTGTGGAGTGCAACCACGAGTTTCTGTCATGGTACATTCGGGAGATGTTGCGCCGGGAGAAATCAAGGTGACGCGGACCGTTTCTTGTCAACAAACAGGTAGTGGCACGGGCGTGAACAATCATTTTGGCTATCAATCGAGCGAGGGTATAAGGCCATGAGCGAAGTCGAAGAGCTAGAATCACGCGTTCGCAATCTGCCGATTGAGAGTTTGACGCGATTCCGAAACTGGTTCCAGGAGTTCGAGAACGAACTCTGGGATCATCAGATCCAGTCCGACTTCAAGGCGGGGAAGTTTACCAGTCTCATTGATGAGGCACGGAAGGAATTCGCTGAAGGGAAAGTGCGCGAGCTTTGAAACATTACACCTCGTCGAGTTTCTGGACGCTCTATAGCAACCTTTCATCGGAGATTCGCGAGCTGGCCGACAAGAATTATGAGATCCTGAAGGCCAATCCTCGCCACCCCTCCCTGCATCTGAAACGCATCGAAGAATTGTGGTCGGTCCGAGTGGGAAAACATTACCGAGCCATAGGGATTGATGCCTCCGGTGGAGTCCAGTGGATATGGATTGGAAGTCACGCAGATTACGACAAGTTCATCGCCTAGTTGTTGGTCTAGTGCATCATTTGTCCGTCGCGGACGCGTCCGGGGCGGAAGGACCAAATGCAATCTGCAATCTGCGATAAGCAATATCCATAGAATCAGCGGGCTTCCGCCTGCCGCTCGCCTAGTTGTTGGTCTAGTGCATCATTTGCCCGTCGCGGACGCGTCCGGGGCGTAAGAAATAAATGCAAACTGCGATGAGCAATGTCTATAGAATCAGCGGGCTTCCGCCCGCCGCTCGCCTAGTTGTTGGTCTATTGCCTCATTTGTCCGTGCGGACGCGTCCGGGTGCCGTTCTTGATTTACGGCCCAGTTCGGGAGATCTGGTCGGAGGCACCGTTTCGTTTGGCAAGCCGGGGAGGGAGGGTCACTACTTTGCGTCCGCCGGTTGCCTGTCGTTCTCTGGCATCTTGGATCATGGCGCCAAGGTCATAGTTGAAGCGGTTCGCCCACTCGTCGCGGGTCTTCCGTACTTCGGCGATGATGCTATCTCCGGCCATGGTTCACTCCTTCAG
>SIAL01000240.1 GCA_009691815.1 Gemmataceae bacterium
CAAGCAAGAAAATTTGAAAAAAATCCATCCGGTTGGTGCCCTCAAGGTGAATGCCTCGTTAGAGGATGGCATCAGGAAATATGAAGTGCTGTTAGCCGACCTTAAGGATCGAAGGGACGACCTTTTAGCCAGACATGGCACTAGGGGGGTGGCCCTACCCAAGAATACCGGTGACGGCCCCCTAGGATCAGATACATCAGCGATGTTTATAACTCCGGATGATACGACATTGGACCTGTTGAAGTTGCAAAAACAGCTACTTTTAATCGATTTAGGAAAAGATCACCCAAAAATGGTCAAACTTCAAACTCAAATCAATTACATTGAAGAGGTAAAGAAGGTACGAGGCACGACAATTGGAAAAGATGGCGCAAGTAAATTTACCGCAACGGACCCACTTGGGCGGGAAATGGAACTTAACTCATCCAGAATTGCAAAATATGAGGAGGCCCTTCAACAAGCTCAAAATCAACAATTAACCTTAAAAGATGACTTGGAAAAGGAAAAAGAACTGGATGCCCAATGCAAAGATTTGGCTACCCGAATCGAAACAACCAGAAGGAAATTGGAAACCTATGAAGAAATCAAAAACCAAATCGTTTTGACCAAGGATCATGGGGGGTATGAAGCAAAACAAATTTCCAAGGTCAGTGGTCCGTTTCCAAGCGGGGCCAACAGATTTGTTTACCTGTTTGTGGGGGGAGTGTTAGGCCTTGGGTGTGGCGTTGGACTTGCCTACCTTGCGGATTTAACTGACCGTAGTTTTCAAACTCCTGATGATATTCGAAAGCAATTGGGCATCAACATCCTTGGGCATATTCCAATGATTCGGATAGAAGAAGCAGATCGCAAACCCGGTTCTAAATTAGAGGATCAACTGATCACGGCGCATAAACCAAAATCGACCGAGGCGGAAGCCTATCGCGGTTTGCGGACCAGCCTCTATTTTAGCACACAAGGTCGAGGACATCAGGTTATTCAAATCACCTCACCTAACGCCGGGGACGGAAAATCAACCCTATCCTGCAACATGGCAATTTCGATTGCCCAATCCGGTAAAAAAGTAATTCTCATCGATGCGGATATGAGGAAGCCAAGGGTACACAAAATCTTTGGCCTTCCCAATTTCGATACGGGACTGGCTACTTTTATTGAGGGTGAATCCACCCTTGAAAACTCAATGTTTGCCACGGAAGTTGCCAATTTGACCCTTCTCCCTTGCGGTCCCCGGCCAAGTAATCCGGCGGAACTTTTAACCTCTCCCCGTTTTCCGGAACTGTTAGCCGAATTACGGGAGAAATTTGATTTTGTATTAATTGACACTCCCCCAATCTTGGCCGTTTCCGACCCCTGTATTGTTGCTCCTAGGGTGGATGGGGTGATTGTAAATCTATTGCTCAATAAAGGGGCGCGTGGCTCCGCTATGCGGGCATGTGAAATGCTTGCCAATATTGAAACCCGTGTACTTGGTTTGGTAGTCAATTGTTTCGATGCCAATGCTAAATCAGGAAAATATGGCTATTCTTACGGCTATGGATACTCCTACAACTACAAATACTCATATAAATACGGTTACCGATACGGATACAACTATGGCTACAATGATTATTCCGTGGATACAGATGACAAAGATTCATCTCAAATAAGTCGCAAAAATAACGCCCAACTACCAGACAAGGCATCCTCGGCTCAAAAAATCTAAAAAAATGCCAATTTATTTTCTATTCAACATGATAGATAAATAAAATTTATTGAATTTGTTGCATAAAATTAAATGATTGCACTATTTGGACGGCTTGGATTGATAGTTTTGAAAGGCTATCCATTCAAAAATACCTAATCTAAAGATATTTGTTTTGACTTATTTTTATGCCGTTTTGAGGATCAATTGGGAACCAATATGACTTTGACTCCGAATGCGATAGGGGAAAATGTGGCCGAACCTGGTTCTCTTCCTATATCGGAACGAGTAACTTGTGTTTTTGGGGAACCCCATGACAATCGAATGTTTTTTGATGATTTGTCGGAAGGACAAGTCTTCATTAGCCTAGGGCGCACGCTAACCGAGACTGACATTGTTAACTTTGCTGGGCTAAGTGGCGACTTCAACCCAATCCATATTGATCACGCTTTTGCTGCGAAAACGCCATTTCGGCGGCCTATTGCTCAAGGCCTGTTGGTGGTTTCCATTGCAAGTGGTTTATGTAGTAATTCCCCACCTTTACGCATTCAGGCGTTTTTAGGTGTAAAAAACCTCCTATTTCATGGACCCGTTTTTATAGGTGACACTATCCGGGTTAAATGCACTGTCGTTTCCAAAGAGTCAACTGGCCGTGGCCGCCGGGGAATTATCACCTGGTTGAGGCAGGTTTACAATCAGCATGCAAAACTGGTTCAAGAAGCCGTAACTCAGGTCCTTGTCGAAGGTCGCGGCCACAAACATAAACTTGAACCGATTCAAACTTAGCTTTTGGATCGAGATTTTTAACCGTTTCCTTTTCGCTTGAGATCAATTTATCCATGACCATTCGTACTCGGTTCGCGCCTAGCCCTACGGGATACCTTCATATTGGAGGGGTCCGGACTGCTCTATTTAATTGGCTTCTTACCAAACGACTGGGAGGCCAATTTGTCCTTCGTATCGATGACACCGATTCGGAACGCAACCGCCCCGAGGCACTAACTCCGATTCTTGAAGGGTTTCGATGGTTGGGTATTCAATGGGACGAAGGCCCTGAAGTGGGGGGTCCACACACCCCGTATTTTCAAAGCGGCCGTCTAGAACTTTATCAAAAAGCAGCGATTTCCCTTCTTGAACAGGGGCTAGCTTATCCCGATTACATGACGAAAGAAGAACTCGATTCCGATCGCAAACTGGCGGACAATCAAAAACGAGCCTACATTCATCGTGGACCGTTAAGGGATAATTCCAAGGATGACAACCTTATTCGCTATAGGAAGAACCCGGCCCCTATCCGCCTTCGCATTCCGGAAAACAAAACCCTTTTGGTGGATGACCTCATTTGCGGTCGCTGCGTACAAGATTCCAATCTTGTGGGAGATCCCCTGATCCTTCGTGCCGATGGTCGGGCCCTTTATAATTTCGCAAGCGTTGTGGATGATATTTCTTTGGGTATTACTCATATTATTCGAGCTAGAGAACACCTCAGCAACACCTACGCACAAACTGTTATTTTTGAAGCACTTGGCACTTCCATGCCCAAATTCGCGCATATTCCGGTGGTTAACGAGCCCAAATCAAAGAAAAAACTCAGCAAACGGGATATGGCCAAGTTCGTAACCGTCGAAGTTCGTGCAAAATTAAATTCCGTTGGATTTACGGATGAGGAAATTAGCAATCGCGATGATCTAAATCCGGCAACCGTTGCCTATTACCGGGAACTTGGATACCTTCCCGAAGCAATTGTCAATTACTTGGCGCGTTTGGGTTGGTCCCTCGACGACAAAACGGAATTTATTCCCATTCCAGAAATGATTGCCCATTTTTCCCTTGAACGAGTTAACGATTCCCCCGCAAGTTTTGATCCGGATAAACTGTTTTGGTTGGCGGGGGAATACATGAAAATTCTGCCAATGGATAAAAAAATCGCCGGGTGCCTTCCCTTTCTTAAACGGGCCAATCTTATCCAAGACGATCCTAACCCCCAAACCCGTGCATTAGTTGAATCGATCATTTCCGCGGCGGGAGAGCGCATCAAACTTTTTTCCGATATCATCGCCCTTGCGAGGCCCTTTTTGAAATCAACCATCGAGATTCAACCTCAAGCGCAGGAAAAATTTCTTAAGACACCCGGCACCGCGGAAATGATCCGCTCCTTTCTCGAAAAAGTCGAAATGGCAAACCCCTTTGACTCCACAACATTGGATCATTGCCTTCATGAATTTTGTCGGGAAAAAGACCTTAAACCCGGAAAGCTTGTACAACCTATCCGGGTGGCACTTACTGGCACATCAGTAGGTTTTGGATTATTTGATACTTTTGCCATCTTGGGACGGGATGAATCCCTTGCCCGTATCGCCGCGGCTATTTTGATTTCAGGTTGATTTTCTTTTGAAAGGAACTTTGCAAATGTCTCTTTTGGTAGTTGGATCCATCGCATTTGACAGCATCGAAACACCGAGCGGATCGGTGGACAATGCCCTTGGTGGCTCTGCCTCCTATTTTTCTGTTGCGGCGAGTCATTTTACCAAACCAAGGCTTGTAGGGGTGGTTGGTGAAGATTTCCCGGAGGAGCACCGCACACTTTTTGCCTCTTGCCACATCGATACGGCAGGTCTTGTTACAAAAAAAGGGGAAACCTTTAGGTGGAAGGGGCGCTATCACACCGACATGAATACCCGGGATACCCTAGAGGTTCACTTAAATGTGTTTGGTGAATTTAAGCCCGAATTACCCGCGCATTTTACCGACAGCCAGTACATATTTTTGGCAAACTCCAGTCCCACAACCCAATTGGCAACTCTTGCCCAGATCCAATCCCCAAAATTGGTTTTGGCGGATACCATGGATCTTTGGATTAATATCGAGAAAGAGCCGCTGTTAATTCTCCTTCCCAAAATTGATGGTCTCCTGATCAATGATTCCGAGGCCCAACTCCTTACTGGGGAAAAGAACCTTGTGAAAGCGGGTAAAGCTGTCCTTGCATTGGGCCCCAAGTTTGTCATCCTCAAAAAAGGTGAACATGGTGCTATGCTTTTTTCGGGAACAGATGTCTATGTGTTTCCCGCCTTTCCAACAGAAAATGTCATTGATCCAACAGGGGCGGGGGACTCTTTTGCGGGAGGGATCCTTGGCTATTTGGCCAGCCATAATCAAGACCCCATCGCTTCGTTACAAAAGGCCATGGCCTATGGCACCGTTGTCGCCAGCCTAACGGTCGAAGGATTTGGCCTTGACCGCCTGAGAAATGTCACCCGCTTAGAAATCGACAACAGGGTACAACAATACCGTAACATGTTGCAAATCGGGTAATCTTCAAACACAAAAAAAGCTCCTAAGTTCATGGCTTAGGAGCTAGTGGTCATCTCTTTTGGCTTCGAAGTTGTCAGTCAATTGCCCAACACTTCCTTGAGGGCGCTGATCAATGCGTCAATATCCTCATCCGTATTAAACGGTCCCAGGCTGGCTCGAATTGCGCCATCGGGGAAAGTGTCTTGGCCGCGGTGGATGTTGGGGGCGCAATGTAACCCTGGGCGAACGGCAATAGCAAACGAACTATCAAGAATGTTTCCCATTTCATAGGGTTCCAATCCCTCCACGATAAAACTTACCGTGGCGACCTTTTTGGACCAATCCTGATGCCCCAAAAGTTTTATGCCGGGCAATAAGGCAATGCTTTCGGAAAGGCGCTTTGCCAATGCGTTTTCCTGTTGATGAATGTTTTCCATCCCTTTTTCAGTGATCCATTTCAATCCGGCAAGCAATCCGGCAATCCCCATAATGTTGGGCGTGCCCCCTTCTAGAAAATAGGGGAAGTCAATCGGTTGTGTTTCCGTTTTGGAATCCCCGCCTGTTCCACCTTCCCGCCAGGCACGAATCTTTACCCTTGGGCCGACATACAGATTTCCCGTTCCCGTTGGCCCCATAAGGCCTTTGTGTCCGGGGAAAGCCAACAGATCTATGGGGGTCTTTGAAAGGCTGATTGGCAATATTCCCGCCGTTTGAGCGGCATCAACCAAAATCAATGCTCCCTTGTTACGGGTCAAATGGGCAA
>SIAL01000241.1 GCA_009691815.1 Gemmataceae bacterium
GCCATCCTGCCTCCGGGAAGGATCGCCATTGCTGTGAGAAGCCCGGGAGCCCGCAAGGAAACTTTGGGTTGTTTCACCAGCCCCGACCAAACATGCCATTGGTTGTCCTTGTTGGCGACCATGGCAAGTGGGCCTTCCGGACCGTTGCCCCCTGTGGCAAGGACCCCATCAGTAACCCCGCTAAGGTCGGTCCATTTTTCGCCCGTGGGAACCTTCAACCAACGAAATTCTTCCAGAACCCCGGGAGCTGGGCCCACCAAAACCTTGTCCGATTCCCCGGCAAAAATCCGGGCCAAAGGAGGGGTTATTGGCCACTCCTTGCTTTGCGTGGCATCCATGCGCCAGCTTTTAATGGTTGCGCCAACCCCCGCGCTCACTAGACCGTCCCAACCCGGCTCCAAAAGGGGAATGGGGCCTTCATGAGCTTGCCAAGTGCGTTGCCATTTTCCCTTGGCATCGGCTATGGCAATCTCCCCTTTGTTGGTAGCAAATGCCAACATTCCCGAGGCCATCCTAACGGCACTGGTCACCTTGCCCAAGATGGGTGGAAGAAGCTGGTCCGGAGCCAAAGGGACAGGTTTGTCGCCTACTTTGTCGGTTTGCTTGTACAGGTCTCCTTTGGCCCCCACGAGGATTTTGGTGTTGGGTTGATCCCCTGGCAATTGAGCAATAATGCCTTGGGGCACCTTGAGCAAGGTGGTGGATTCAAGGCGTGGATTTTCCCAAAGCCGCAAGGTTTGGTCCATCCCCCCCGAGGCAATCCATTTTCCATCCGGGCTAATGTCCACAGAAAGGATAATCCCTTGGTGACCCGTTGGGCCGCCCAATTCCCGGACCATTTGCCCGGTGGACAAATCCCAAACGCGAAGTGTTTTGTCGAGGCTGGCGGTGACGGATGTCAGGCCACCCGGATCCATGGAAGCGCTATACACCACATCTTTGTGGCCACCCAAACCGATCACTCCCTTGGCTAGTCCTTGGACCTTAGGCTTTTTGGCCGCGATAACAGGGTTTTGGGCATCACAAAGCGAGATACCTCCCAAAAGGACGATAAGCGAAAACCAAGGAATCAGGCGCCATGTCATGGTCATTTCCAAGTAAAGGCATTGGGGTTTGGCAGCTAAGGCATTGGGTATTGTTATAGGTGGCCAAACACAAAAGGGGGGTCCACTTTATGCTACCTACTTTGGTACCTTTGAGGCATTAAATACCCAAAGATTTGGCCTAAAGCCAAAGGGATTTTATCGTCCCGCCAAGTTTTTCCCGGACGAAATGACTAGGGGCAAGCGAACCACAAAGTTCGATCCCCGCCCGGGTTCACTTTGGGCCTCGACCGACCCATGCATGGCCTGAACCAAATGTTTAACGATGCTAAGCCCAAGACCCGTACCACCCATTTCCCTGGAACGAGCCCTATCCACCCGATAAAATCGTTCGAAAATGCGTGGCAAATCCTCAAGGGGAATGCCCATTCCGTTGTCTTTAACAGAAAGGCGAACCCTGGTTCCCTCGGTGGCCAAAATGACCCGAACTTCTCCCCCGGCAGGGGTATATTTGATGGCGTTGTCCACCAAATTGTCCAAAATTTGACGGATGGATTCGGGATCGGCCCAAACGGTCCCCATACCTTTTTGGGTTAGAAACTCACTCACTAGGTCCTGATTTTTGACCACGGCTCTGGCTTTGAGCCTTTCAAGGCAGTCCCCAATGGACACGGCAAGGTCCACTTCCTGAAAATCCAGAACTTCATTTCCCGATTCGACCCGAGCCAAGCCCAAAAGGTCGATGATCAATGCGTGCAGGCGGTCGGCATGTTCCTCGATTTGTTTCAGGAACGATTCACAGGGTTCCCTTTCGTCCATCGCCCCATCCAATAGGGTTTCGACACAGACCTTGATAACCGCCAGCGGGGTTTTGAGCTCGTGGCTAACATTTGCGACAAATTCTCTGCGCAAAGTCTCAAGCCGGCGCAGTTCACTTACATCATGAACGCCAATGATCGCCGTTCCCTGCTCCGATCCCGGAACGCCAACACCTCCCACCGCCGCCACATGAAACAATAGTTGCCGTTCCGGAGAACCGGTCCAAAGCATTTCCAATCGGACTGTTTCCCCGCTCATTTGGGATTTTTTGCAGGCTTCAAGAAGGGGCCGATTGCGAAGCAACTCCCAGATGCGGGCCCCTCGGGGATCCGTCTGGTGAATCTGCAATAGCTCAACCGCCCGGTCGTTGGCGAAGACAATCCTTTCGGAGGAATCTAGGGCCAAAACCCCTTCCTCCAACCCGGACAAGACCGCCTTGAGCTTTCCCAATTCCACTCTTAGTTCGCCAATGGTATCGGCCCGATGTTCATAAATGCGGCGAATCCTGCGGGTCAGGTCGTGAAAGGCATCGGGGCCCTCGATTTCGGGGATCGCCGCCAATGGGTTGTTTTCAGCTTCATCCAAAAAGGCATGAATCTGCTTGATGGGCCGCTGAAAGGTTTGGGCGATATAGGTCGCCATTAGCAAGGTTATTAAGAGTCCACCCAACACAAAAAATCCGCTAACCCAAACCCAACGGGTTTTTATCGGTTCAGGGAGAGTTAGCAGGTTGATGGACCCCGTATAAAGCACAAATAAAACTAAAATTATCCACAAAACAATGAGCGGCCAAAATACGAACCACCACAGGTTGGGATGCGAACCAGACTCTTTGGCACCTTTGGATTGCATTGAGGAAATCTTATCCATTCACCATGAGGTTCCAACCGGGTTCAAAACAGGTCAAGATTATTGCCAGTTAGTAAGTTTGTGGACCACCGCCTTGCCCTTTACAAATCATCGACAAACAAAGCTCCATTGTCAATCTGAAAAAACCGCCCATTCACCGCCCCATTCTTGGAACCCGTTTCCTTTTCGGGTGATTCAAGCCCGGGTATTTCTTCTAGCCATAGAATGTGTGCATAGTCCCTCGTTGAGAAAAGGGACGCCCCTTGCAAGGCATACGAATCAGGATCACCCCCTCCATGGACGACGCCTCGTTTACCTTTTTGAAAGCCCTCCTCAGCACCCCTAGCCCCTCGGGTTTTGAAACCCCCGTGCAGGAAATCGTTCGACAATTTGCCAAGCCCTATGCGGATGAGATTTGTTCCGACCGGCATGGCAATTTGATCGCGATTCGTCGGGCCACCAAGCAGGGTGATGGCCCGGTTCCAAGGGTCATGCTTGCCGGGCACTGCGATCAACTTGGGTTGATGGTCATGCACATAGATGATCAAGGTTTTTTAATGGTTCAACCCATTGGCGGTTGGGACATTCCCATCTTGCTTGGGCAAGCCCTTACCGTGTGGACGCAATCCGGTCCTATCCCGGGGGTCTGTTCCCGTAAGGCACCCCACCTCCTTACCCCCGACGAAAAAAACAAGCTGCCCCAATTCCATGACCTTTGGGTTGATATCGGTGCCAAAGACAAAAAAGAGGCGGATTCCCTCGTCCAAATTGGCGATGCCATTACCGCCCAACTGGGCTTTCGGCCCATGCGAAACGGGTTTGCCTCGGCACCGGGCATGGATGACAAGGTCGGGGTGTGGACCGTATTTGAGACACTTAGGCTACTCCATGATCAACCTTTGACTGTCGATATTTTTGTGGTTTCCACGGTACAAGAGGAGATCGGGCTTCGGGGAGCCGCAACCAGCGCCTATGGAATCAACCCCACCGTGGGCATTGCCGTTGATGTTTGCCACGCCACCGATACACCCGGTGCCGAAAAAAAACAGGTCGGCGATGTAAAGCTGGGTGGCGGGCCGGTGATTTTCCGAGGTGCCAACATTAATCCTCGGGTATTTGAAAACCTTGTCCAAGCGGCTAACGAAAACAACATCCCCATTCAACTCCGGGGGGTTCCCAAGGCAACAGGCACAGACGCCAACGCCATTCAACTTGCCAGGGAAGGCGTGGCCACCGGATTGGTTTCCATTCCCAATCGCTATATGCACAGTCCGGTCGAAATGGTGGCGTTGGCGGATATGGTGGAATCATCACGCCTACTTACGGCGTTTTGCAAACGAATTAGCCCTGAAACCAACTGGATCCCGTGATTACCCTCCTTCTTCTTCTGATGGGCCAAGCCCAACCTTTCACGCCAAAGCCGGTTGATTTCATCAGAATCGCCGCCGACAAGTCGAGTTTTGAAACGGATGGAAAACTCTGGAGGCCCATGGGATTTAATTACGATCACGATGATGCCGGCGTATTATTAGAGGACTATTGGGATCGCGATTGGGACCGTGTTCGGGGGGATTTCGCCGAAATGAAAGCCCTCGGGGCCAATGCTGCCCGCATCCACCTCCAATTAGGAAAATTCCTCGAAGGACCAACGACTCCAAACCGGGCCGCCATGGCAAAACTCCGATTGCTTTGCCAACTGGCAAGCCAAATCGGCATCCGCCTCAACCTTACCGGTTTGGGTTGTTATCACAAAAAAGATGTTCCCCAATGGTACGACGCACTGGATGAAAAAGGGCGTTGGGACGCCCATGCCACCTTTTGGAAAACAATCGCCCGGGAAATCAAACATGAACCCATTGTTTTTTGCCTTGACCTGATGAACGAACCGGTGGTCACCGGGGGAAAACGCCAACCGGGCGATTGGCTTGGTCCCCCCTTTGCCGGCAAACATTTTGTCCAACACATCACGCTAGATCAGGCCAATCGGCCCCGGTTTGAAATCGCCAAGGCCTGGATTGATCAGCTTGTAAAAGTGATCCGGGCCGAGAATAACAAGCATCTGCTTACCGTCGGTTTGGTGGACTGGAGCCTTGACAGACCTGGCCTGACTTCAGGGTTTATTCCCGAAAAATGCTGTCAAAACCTCGATTTTATCTCGGTACACCTCTACCCCAAACAAGGAAAAATGGCAGAGGCCAGGAAAACTCTCCTTGGGTTCAAGATGGGGAAACCGGTTGTGCTGGAGGAGACATTTGCCTTGGCCTGTTCCGCAAAAGACCTTGGTCAATTCCTGCAATCGAATCAAGCCGACCTTGGTGGCGTTTTCACATTTTATTGGGGCAAACCGATCGAACAACTCAAAGCCTCAAAGACGATTGGAGACGCCATTTTAAGCGAATGGCTAACAGAATTTAGGGCATTAACCCTAAACCAAAAATAGAACCCAAGCACAAAATAGGATTACGCCGGGCATTTTGACCCGCCATGGGTTTTTCTTATTTCTTACCTTGGAGACACCGACAACACGGGGGAATTGGCCAAATGAATCACTATCGACGCTTATTTCTGTACTTTTTATTCCTTGGAACTCCCCTAGCCAGGTCGAAGGATGCCCCCAAGGCCAAATCAGGAAATGACGAGGCCAACGCACTCCTCGACCGTTTTCATAAGGCTGCCGCCAAGGCCCAATTTGCCGATTATTTTTCCTGCTTTTCCGAGGATGCCGTGTTTCTGGGAACCGACGCCAAGGAACGATGGTCCGTTAAAGAATTCAAGCAGTTTGTAAAACCCTATTTCGACAAGGGAACGGGTTGGACTTACGAAAAAGTCGAAAGACATATCCTTGTGTCCCGCGATGGACAACATGCTTCCTTTGATGAGCTACTCAACCACATCGCCAAAGAGGGCAAATCCGAAAACTCTTATGGCCTCTGCCGCGGATCGGGGGTGCTTAGGCTCGTGGAGGGAAATTGGAAAATCGAGCAGTACCACCTCACCATTCCCAT
>SIAL01000242.1 GCA_009691815.1 Gemmataceae bacterium
TGGATTGCTGCAAAGAATCACAAAAACGGCGTGGACAATCCGTATGCCCATGTGCGAAAGGATCTGGGGTTTGATTTTTGCAATACCGTCTCCGAGAAGAACCCGCTTGTGGCGGGGCCCTTGCGTCGCACCGATTGCTCCTTGATTTCGGATGGCGCGGCGGCATTGGTGTTGGCCGATGCCGACACCGCCCGGGGATTGGCCCAAGCGGTTCGATTTCGTTCCCGCACCCATGTGCAGGATATTCTGCCGTTGAGTCGTCGCGATCCTCTGCAATTTGCCGGAGCGGCCCTGGCTTGGGAGCAGGCCAAGGAGACCGCGGGAATTACCCTAGCTGACCTCGACCTGGTGGAAACCCACGACTGTTTCACGATGGCGGAATTGCTGGAATACGAGGCGATGGGTTTGGTCCCCCGGGGCGAGGGCTATCGGGTGGTCCGCGAAGGTTGGGCCCAAAAAAGCGGCAAACTTCCTATTAACCCCTCGGGAGGTCTCAAAGCCAAGGGGCACCCCATTGGCGCGACCGGGGTGTCGCTGCATATCATGGCCTGTTTGCAACTCATGGACTTGGCGGGCGGGATGCAGATTCCCGGCGCAAACCTTGCTGGGGTATTCAACATGGGGGGTGCCGCGGTTGCCAACTATGTCAGCATTTTAGAACGGGTGAAATAGGATCAGGGGATGTTTCAAAGGACTTGCGGATTCTAAGTGTCAAAACCGTTCATGGGATGGGAACCTATTTCTCCGGTGGCCAAATACGGAACCCGAAACGGTGAGGTGGCGGGTTTATTGATGTCGGACCGTTGCGGTTTTCCCATGGGCAAAATCCATAAGTTCGGGGGTGGACTCACCCCGGCTCGGTAGGATCGCCTAAGAAGCATGTGGCTGACATCCCACACTCGCCTGTTTCCTTTTGATCCTTTTCGCCTCACGGAAAAGATTGGCCCATTCTAAGAAGCAAACGACCTTTCCGAATGGATACAATGTCCTCTCATCCTATCCTCTTGTGATGGGCTGTTTTACTTGGTTTGGGACCGGTTCGGTCTGGATTTACCAGATCGGTCGCCCAAGTCGGGCGGCCAATGTCCTTTTGGTCTGAATGCAAGTCCCTAATTCTTTTCAGGCACAAGCCTCTGGTGCGTTTCCTAGCCTACCTTCCTCTTTTTTGGGGATAACTGGGGAACCACCTAAGGCCAAACGGGGAAACCAGATGTTCCAAGCTGCAAAACAATGGAAGTGGATGTTTTTGGGATTCGCCATGGTTGTGTCCCAAACTAGCCGGGGGGACGAATCGAAACAGAAATCCAGTGGGGCAACCCAACCCACCTCGGCAAAAGGGACCACCCAGCAGGACCACAAAAGGATGATGGATCTTTTGAACATCAAGGAATTGCGGCGGGGGGCCAACGGCAATGATCGTACCGCCCCCAATGCCGCGAACTATGATGAATCCAAGGCCAATCCAAACCCGACCCTGCCCGATCCCCTAACTCTTAGAAACGGAAAGAAAGTCACCACCGCGGAAATGTGGCGGAAAGAGAGACGCCAGGAAATCGTTGAGGATTTTGATCGTGAGGTGTATGGCCGGGTTCCCAAAGAACTACCCAAGGTTGGCTGGAAGGTAACCGATACGAAAAACGAAGAGGTGGGCGGCGTGGCGACCATCACGAAAAAACTGATTGGCCATGTCGACAACTCCTCCTTTCCCAAAATCACTGTCGATATTCAATTGACCCTAACAACCCCCGCCGCCGCCAAAGGGCCTGTGCCGGTCATCATGGAGTTTGGATTTGGTGGCCGTGGTTTCGGTCCACCCCCGGGCCCACGGGCTGCGCCAACCTGGCAGGCGCAGGTTCTCGCCAAGGGCTGGGGCTATGCCATCATTGTTCCCAACAGCATTCAGGCGGACAATGGTGCGGGCCTTACCCAGGGGATCATTGGCCTTGGCAATAAGGGCCAACCCCGAAAAGTGGACGATTGGGGAGCGTTAAGGGCGTGGGCTTGGGGAGCAAGTCGTGCCCTCGACTATTTTGAAACAGACCCGACCGTCGATGCGAAAAAAGTCGGCATCGAGGGATTGTCTCGCTATGGAAAAGCGGCGATTGTCGCCATGGCCTATGATGAACGGTTTGCCATCGGCTTCATCGGTTCCTCCGGGGCGGGTGGTGCTAAGTTGCATCGCCGAAATTTTGGCGAGCAGGTGGAGAATGTGGCCGGTTCCGGCGAATACCACTGGATGGCCGGCAACTATCTCAAATACGCCGGTCCCCTGACGAGCAAGGATCTTCCCGTGGATTCCCACGAGTTGGTCGCCTTATGTGCCCCGCGCCCCGTCTTAATTAGCGTTGGCTCGCAACAGGTGGAAGGGGGCTGGGTGGACGCCAAAGGGATGTTTCTGGCGGGTGTCCACGCGGGCCCGGTCTACAAGCTTTTGGACAAAAAGGACTTGGGCACCACCGAGTTTCCTCCCCAGGAAACCGCCTTGGTGGAGGGAGAAATCGCCTACCGCCAGCACAACGGTGGCCACACCACCGGGCCGAACTGGCCAACCTTTTTGACCTTCGCGGAGCGGTATTTCAAGCCTACCGCCCCTTAATCGGACAAATGATTGTCCCAATCGGTTAGGACTGCCGGGGCATAAAAAAGGGGATTGATTCCAGAGGCCTCCGGCACGAAACATTCCCATAGATCCTGAATGTTCCCGCGGACAGTTTGTCGGTCCGGGATGTTGGGGAAATGGGGTATCGCGTTTCCGGTTGGTAGCAGAATCGCCCGGATTTGGGTAAACTGGGATCATAGCCCTGTCCCAAATGAAACCTTTGCGCCCATGCCTCAACCATTCGCCAAGCCCTGGTATCGCATCCTCTATGTGCAGGTGCTTTGCGCCGTCGCGGTCGGGGTGTTTGTCGGAGCGCTTTGGCCCGATTTGGGCAAATCCTTACAACCCTTGGGCGATGGCTTCATCAAACTGGTGAAGATGCTCATCGCCCCCATTATTTTTTGCACGGTGGTCCATGGCATTGCCACTATGGGCGATCTCAAAAAGATTGGCCGCGTAGGGATTAAGGCGATTGTCTATTTTGAGGTGGTGTCCACCCTGGCTCTTTTGATCGGGCTGGTCGTGGTGAACCTGCTTCAACCCGGTCAAGGAATCGCCTATGAACCGGCCCGGGGGGATGCCGAGACCGCTTTGAAATTCGCGAATCAAGCCAAAACCCACAGCACCGTTGCTTTTCTGCTTAACATCATCCCCGACACTTTTTTTGGGGCGTTTGTTTCGGGCAACCTGCTTCAAGTGTTGCTTCTGGCGGTCCTTACCGCCTTTGCCCTTGTTTCTTTGCAAGAGAGGGGGAAACCGGTCCTTCAGGGACTGGAGCGAATGTCCGAGGCCTTCTTTTCACTCATGGCAATCGTTGTCCAAGTTGCGCCTATCGGAGCATTTGGCGCCATGGCCTTTACGGTTGGGGCGTTTGGCTTTTCTATCCTGGGCGACCTTTTGTTTCTTATGGTCGCCTTCTACTGTACGGCGGCCATTTTTATCTTTGGGGTCCTCGGATTGATTTTGAAACTTTGTGGAATGTCCTTGGTAAATTACTTGTTGGCGATCCGTGAAGAGATCTTTTTGGTGCTAGGAACAAGCTCTTCGGAGACGGCCCTGCCCGGCTTGATGAAAAAACTCCAGACGATGGGTTGCTCTCGGGCCACCGTTGGGCTTGTCATTCCAACCGGCTATAGCTTCAATCTGGACGGCACCAACATCTACCTTACCATGGCAATCGTTTTTCTCGCCCAAGCCACCCGCACCCCATTGGGATGGCTTGAACAAATCGGCATTCTGTTCCTTGCCATGCTCACCTCCAAAGGGGCCAGCGGCGTGACCGGGGCCGGGTTCATCACTCTGGCGGCAACGCTTCAGGCGGTCCCCTCAATCCCGATGGAATCGCTGGCGCTTCTTTTGGGAATCGACCGCTTTATGAGCGAAGGGCGGGCCATAACCAACCTTATTGGCAACGGTGCCGCCACTCTGGTGATCAGCCACTGGGAAGGCGAACATCCCCAAACGCAAAGGGTTTTTTCTATTCCGGACGATTCTATTTCTAGGGAGGGTGGGCCATGAATCGGCGCGGGTTCCTCGGTACAACGGCTCTTGGTTTTTCGTCGTCCCTCTTTGGCCAAGAAGACATCCGTTCCAACCTTTCTCAAATTCGCTCCGATTGGCTATCCTTGTTGGGGCCGTTTCCCGAAAAGGTTTTTGACCTCGAACCTACTGTTCGTGAGGTTTATCAGGATGAAACCGTGGTTCGCTACCATGTCAAATTCCGCTCGGAAAAGGACGATTGGGTAACGGCCTGGCTTATGATTCCAAAGAAACCCCGTCCGGAAAAGGGCAAGCGGGGGACACCGGCGATCCTTTGCATTCATCCAACCACAAGCGGATCGGGCAAAGATCGTGTCGCGGGCTTGGCCGGGCTCAAGCCGAATTCCCCGCCGGATAATTCAGATAATAGCCGGGCCTATGGGATTGAATTGGCCCAAAAAGGCTATGTTACACTCTGTATGGACCTTTTGACCGACGGCGAAAGGGTGTTTCCCGGGCTTGGTCCCTATGACAGCCGTGCCTTTTACCAAAAACACCCCAACTGGTCTATGGTGGGGAAAAATCTATGGGACGCGATGCGAGGAATCGATTTTCTGACCCAACGAAAAGGAGTCGATCCGTCTCGGATAGGATGCGTTGGCCATTCCTTGGGCGGCCATTCGACTCTTTTCACGGCGGCGTTTGATAAACGGGTAAAGGCGGCGGTTTCAAACGGCGGGGTGTATGGCTGGATGCGCCCCAAGGACCACTGGGCTAGGCCGGGAGGCTATGTCCCCTTGATTCCGGGGGAAAAGGAGATTGCTGGGGTTGGCCGGTACACTTACATCAAAGGATTTGCCCCGTACTTAAAAGATCCCCAATTGCCTGTGCCGGTCGATTTCGATGATTTGATGCGGCTGGTATGTGCGCGGGCGCTCTTTGTATCGGGAACCAGGGACGAGTTTGAACTCTATGGCATGGCCCCCAAATTGAATCGGGTTTCTGTCGAATATTTCAATGCCGTGGGAATGCGACCGAGCCGCCCGGACATCCGGCTTTTTCGTCACTTCGCCTATCCCGGTGCCCACGGCTTTCCAGAAGAGGCCAGAGCCCAGGCCTGGCGTTTTCTGGATGAAATGCTGTAAGGGAAGGACAATTAAGATTTAAGACCCTTTAAAGGGCTTTTTAACAAACACTGGCCAACTATCAAGCCTATTGGTTCCAGACACCTTAGTTCCCAAGGTCGCAAAAAGAGAAAATAGGGTGTCGATTTCTGTCGATTCAGTAACGATCGAGGGCGGTTGGCGGGAGGCAAAAACAGAGAAAAACAGGGTGTTGGCCCCTGTCTACAGGATGTTGACTCATGTCTACAGGATGTCGACCCATTGGCATTTTTGGCTGTTATTGGGGATGCCAAAGGGATGGCAAAAGCTATCTGTTTGATTTCATCCTCAGCAATAGATGTTTTCAAATCAACCAGAAGTCTTCCTTATAGCCTTTGGACACATTGTGATAACTATTAGATATTCTGTGGATTGTTTCAAACTTCTAAAGGCTATAATAAAGACTAAGAAAAGTAGCGTGACGCTTGTGTTTGGCTGGTTATAAAAAATATAAAGG
>SIAL01000243.1 GCA_009691815.1 Gemmataceae bacterium
CCAAATCGCCTCCGGCTTGGCTTGGCATGCATCTCGGGATCCGGCACCATTTCAAACCGCTTGTTCGCTTCCATTTGCCTGTCCCCCCAACTTTCTTTTGCCAACTCTACTTTCGACCAACTATTGGTCTCAGTTCATGTTGACACAGGGGAAAAGGTGCGCCAGAAGCATTAGGGACCCGCTAATAAGGTCCTGACATCTTTAGCCATTTTCTTCCCTTAATTTCTGTAGGCGTTCACGGAATTTTGGGCATAAACGGGTACAGGGGGTTAAACAACCCGGTGGAATTGGTCCGCACCATTCCGGGATGAGTCGAGGGGCGGGACGGTTTAACCTGAAGGACTCGATGCAGGCTTTGAGGTAATCCAAGGGGTTTACACCAATATACTTTTTTGTCGCATTCACCGAAAAGATCGTTTCGATGAACCTGCGTCCTGTTGCCGATTGGATGAAAAGGCAGATCTTCCGGTAGATCACCAGTTCCCGAAGTTGCGTTCCGCTTCGTTGTTTGTCGGTTCAACCCCGTTAGTCAACAAAGTTCCTAAAAACCCGTGAACGCGTACCTTTGGGGGGACAACAAAGGTGTCAAGAACCAATGGCGGTCACCGTGGCGAAAAAGGCGTCACGGATTTTGAACAGGGAAGATTCCGAGGCACAATACGGGGGCATGGCATAAAGGACATTTCCCAAAGGTAGCCAAAGCACCCCATGGTCAAGGCCAATGGCAATCGCCTTGGCCCGAAGGGGAGAGATGTACCCTGAGTCCAACGCCAGTTCCACCGCGGCAATAGAGCCTAAAATCCGCACCTCTTTTACCATGGAATGGTCTTTTAAAGGGGTCAAATGTTTTTGCCAAAACGCCTCCATGCGTTTGGAATCGACAGGCCCCTCGGCCACAAGACGCTTCCAGTATTTCGCCCCGACGGCACATGCAATCGCATGAGCGGTGTAGCTGTGGCCGTGAAACAGTGCCTCGGCGGGGTCATCGGATCCAAGGGCTTCGACAATCCCAGGCGAAATCAAGGTCGCGGCAAGGGGAAGGAATCCGCCGCCAAGTGTTTTCCCCGCAGCAATCAGATCGGGTTTGAGAACTTCACCCCGATCCCCCAGATGGCCAACATACTGATGAGCCCAGATTTTCCCGGTTCGCCCATTGCCTGTCATCACCTCATCGGCGATAAACAAAACATTATGGCGATGGCAAGCATCCATTATTTTGGCAAGGGTCTGTGGCATATGCATCACCATCCCCGCCGCACCCTGAACCAAGGGTTCAAGGACCACCGCCGCAACCTTGCCCCCTTCCCTTTGGAGCAATTGTTCAAGAGCGTCGGGATCAACGGGGCAGACGCGGGCCTCGAACATAAGGTCCTCAAAGCCTTTGGTGAAAAGGGGGTGGCGGGCGATGGACATGGTGGCAAAGGTGTCGCCATGATAGCCGTTTTCAAAACCGATGAAAAGGGTTCGGCTCGGCTGGCCGAGCTTTCGCCAATACATCCACGCCAATTTAAGGGCAACCTCCACCGCCGTGCTGCCATTGTCGGAATAAAAAACGCGCCCATTGGGCATCTTGGCCGATTCGAGAAGTAGCCCGGCCAGATCTACGGCAGGGGGGTGGGTCACACCGGCGAAATGGACATGATCCAGAGTGAGGTCGGCCATTTCTTTGGCCAATTGGTCTCCTTTGTGCCCATAAAGGATCGTCCACCAGCTTGAAATGGCGTCCACCAACACCCGGCCATCGGCAAGGGTGACAAACTCGTCACGGGAGGCGACCACCTGAAGCGGCGGCTCCCTAAGCCGGGTGGGGGCATACGGGTGCCAAAGGCGCTCGGCATCGAGACGCAAAAGGTCGTCGGGTGTTCCCTTGGGGCATTCCAACAGGCGTTTGCTTAGTTGAAAAAACTGGTTCGTTTGGCTCAAGGCGCACTGTTCAAGCCCCTGAGCCGTCCACACAAGGGGCAAGGCCAGCCGAACCACCGGAAGGCCCTCAAGGCGGTTTTGCAATTGGGTTCGGGTCCAGTCATCCTCGCCCAACAAAACAACCGCGGAGGGTTTGATTCCATGAAACCGAAGGGCTTCCACCGTGGTAATCATGCGCCCCACCCCACCAATGCTGGTAGAGCCGATAAGGATCACCTGCCACGCAAGCCTCTTGATCAATTCCGTCTGAAGTGTGGTTTCATTCCAAGGAGAAAACGGACCACCAAAGGTTTCCAAAAGGACGGGGCCACTCAAGCCGTGTTGGGTGGCCTCTTGAACGACCCTGTCGATAGAGGGCATTTCGCCGCCTTCCAATGCGGCTGCCCGATGAGGTGCCAGGGCGGCCTGAAAGGACCCCAACGGCGGATGGACCAAAAGGGATTTTGGGGCAAGCCTTATTAGCGTTTCGGAATCGGCCTGACCCGTTTCGACAGGTTTGAAATACGCCCACTTGGGATTCGACCCGAATTCTTGCCAAAAAGACCAGAGCAATGCAAAAGTAGTTTTACCGACCTCTGTATCCGTTGCACAAACCATAAAGGATGAGGACGGCATCATACGCTCAAGGGCAGTTTCATACGATGCAACTGTCCCGTCAATGCCGTATAATGCGGATGAGGACGGCATCATACACTCAAGGGCAGTTTCATCTTGCGACCGGAGTAACCGACCTTTCTGGCCCCCTCGGGTACCGGCAATCCCAGCGCTTCAAGAAGCGAGGCGTCGTCGCTGGAACTGGGGTTTGGCGCGGTGAGGAGTTTGTCGCCATAAAAGATGGAATTGGCGCCCGCAAGAAAGCATAGGGTTTGGTAGGTTGCGTCCATTTTGTCGCGGCCCGCCGAGAGTCGGACCCTGGCTTTGGGGAAAGCCAGCCTGGTTACGGCAATGAGGCGAATCACTTGGAAGGGATCCACGGGGGGCTGGTCGGCAAGGGGAGTACCAACGATAGGAACCAGTAGGTTAATGGGGATGCTTTCAGGCATTACCGAAAGCTGTGTAAGTTCAAACAAAAGCCCGAGGCGGTCCGCTTCGGATTCGCCCATTCCCAAGATGCCGCCACAACACATGGAAATGCCGGCATCGCTCACGGTGCGAAGGGTTTTTATCCGATCGTCGTAGGTCCTCGTGTGAATGATGTTGGCGTAATGTTCGCGGGAAGTATCGAGGTTGTGGTTATAGGCGGTGAGGCCGGCTTCCTTGAGGCGTTTTGCCTGGTCAGGGCTTAACATGCCCAAAGTAACACAGGCTTCCATATCCATCCCGCGAACGATCTTAATCATTTCGATCACACGATCAAAGCTTTCGCCGTCTTTGGGATTTCGCCACGCCGCACCCATACAAAAGCGGGTTGCGCCAATGGCTTTGGCGGCTTCCGCTTTTTCCCGGACCTCCTCAAGAGACATTAGGGGGGTGCGGTCGATGTCGGCTTCGTGGTGGGAACTTTGGGAGCAATAGCCACAATCTTCCGGACAGCCGCCTGTTTTAATACTTAAGAGGACACATCGTTGGATGTCGTTACTGGCAAAGTTCTGCCTATGGATGGTGGCCGCTTGGTAAACAAGGTCCATTAAAGGCAGGGCATACCAGTTTTGAAGGGTGGCAAGGGTGGGCGGATGGTTGGTGTGGTGGTTCATGAGTTTAGTTTAACTTTCTAAGAAAACATTGCAACCCAACAAATGGTCGGATTTTCGCTTGACGAATGGCCAATAATCCCAAAGAAAGAGAGTATCCATCTACCGGATGAAGTTTCGCCCTAGCCTAGCACTCAAGTCGGCTTTTGAATCGCTTGGGGTGCAAGTTTGGCGAAACCGCCTTCTCGGTTGGATTTTTGGGAATCCTATCACAGTTCTCAATGTCCAACCCGTTTGACGCCATTAGATCCCATTTGACCCCGCCTCTGGATTCCTAACGATTGGGAATTGCTTGGCGGGATCCACTCAGGAGCCGGGCAACATGTTAAGTAAGGGCATCTTCTCCCTTTCCCATTGGATACGGAAACCCGTAGTCCGAATGACGGTTATGTGTTTGGCGGTTAGCTTGGTCGCCGTATTTTTGGCGGGGCCAAGCGTTGCTCAAGACCCTGACCCGGCCCCAGCTGTGGTTGCCCCGGTGGACACCGCCGCCGCAGCAAAAAACGGTGGCAACCTTTTTACCCACATTCTCGAATCTGCGGGTATCTTTTTTGGTCCCCTGTTGGGTGGTATCTCCATCGGGTTGGTGGCCTTGGTTGTTTACCTGCTGATGGAACTTCGGATGGAAACCGCCGTACCCAAAGGGTTTATCGACCAATTCACCGATTTGGTCAACAAGCGGCAACTGGTGGATGCCAAAAACCTAGCCCAGAATGATCCCTCTTTTTTGGGCCAAACCCTGTTTTCCGGGATGTCTCATCTGCAATATGGCCTCGACAACGGTCGCGAATTTGCTCGCGGCAAGTTGGACGAGATCCGCGCCTCCAAAGAGAGCTCCATCTCGTACCTTTCAGTTATTGGCCAATTGGGACCCCTCCTTGGGCTGGTCGGAACGGTGTACGGCATGATCCTTGCCTTCATGACCCTGAAAAGCTCCACCAAGGTCGAACCCGCCCGCCTTGCCGGTGACATCTCCCACGCTCTGGTTGTCACCCTGCTAGGCGTCGGTGTGTCCGTTCCCGCCATTTTCTTCTTTACCTTCTTCAGCAAAAGGCTGGTGCGCATTTGCATCGAAGTGGGCCAGACCTCCGATGACCTCTTGACCCAACTGCACCACGGTGCTCGCCGGGCTCCCCAAGCCGGCTCGGCCCCAACAGTCGCCATGGCCGTTCCCATTCCTCAAAACCCTCCCACAAGGTAATTTCTAAAGGTAGGCTTGGCCGGACGATTGTCTTGGATGACCAGCAAGGGGACAAATAGACCATGAATTCGGGAAGTGGTGACGCGCATGTGGTGGAACCGAACCTGATCTCCTTGTTGGATTTGGTCATGCAGTTGTTGATGTTTTTTATCATGTGCGTGACCTTCGTCACGGATCAGGCGGCGGCGGAGATCTCTCTTCCCGATTCCCAGGCGGCGGCGCCGATTGAGGACAATGACACCAATGTTCAAATCGTCAACATTCGCCCTTTTAACAGCAACGATCCCGGCCTGATCGCCAAGTATTCCGGGAATCCGAAATACCTTGAGGAAATGGGGAAACGATTTCAACCCGGTCAGGTCTATGTGATTGTTTCGGGCCAGGATCCCATGTCGATTGGCAGCTTTCGCAATTGGTTGAGAGACCAACACAATCGAGCCACCATGGCCATGGGCCAGGTTAAAAAAAGCATAGATACGACGATCATTATTCGAGCCCACAAGGACACCGATTATAAGGATGTCTACAATGTTTTGGAACTGTGCCGCAATCAGGGCTACAGCCAACTCGTCGTTCGCGTCCTCAAAGTTTGATTCATCCGTTTAGGGTTATTCATGAACCAGCAATTCAAGGTTCGCTATTTTGACGCAAAGACGGGAACCAGTCCTGAACTTTTGCTCATGGGTGAAAACGAAGCAGCCGTGATATCGCTTGCCCAACAAGCGGGTCTTTTGGTGATGGCAATTGAAGCGGTAGCTCCTCTGGCCGCTGTCTTGGTCCCGAGTGCCGCCCCCGTAAATGCCCCGGTAATGGTTGCCCAAGTTGTCAAAGCTCAGGTGGTGGCTCAACCCGCC
>SIAL01000244.1 GCA_009691815.1 Gemmataceae bacterium
CTCGGCGTTGCCGCCACGACCACCCTGTTAGCCGGGGCCGCCCCGCAAAAGAAAGCCTCCATCGCCATCACGCTTGATCTGGAGATGAGCCGAAATTTCCCAACTTGGGAAACCACCCATTGGGATTACGAGAAGGGCAACTTAAACGAGGAGAGCAAGCAGTACTCGGTGAACGCGGCGGAAATGGTGAGGGAAGCGGGGGGCAGGATTCATTTTTTCGCCGTGGGCCGCGTTCTGGAACAACCCGACATTCAATGGCTGAAAACCCTCGTGGCCAATGGGCATCCAGTGGGCAACCACACCTATGACCACATCAACCTGACTGCCACCAAGGTGGAGGAGTTGCAATTTCGTTTCGAGCGCTCTCCCTGGTTGCTTCGGAACCAAACTCTTTTGGAAGCCATCCGGGAAAACATCCAGCTTACCAACGCCGCGATGAAGGCAAGGCTTGGCATCTCCCCCGCCGGGTTTCGGACCCCGGGTGGTTTTGCCAACGGGTTGAGGGATCACGCCGCCGCTAGGGGCATTTTGAAGGGATTGGGTTTTGATTGGGTCAGCAGCCTTTACCCCGCCCACCCCAACACCATGCCCAAACAAAAGCCTGATGCAAAGGTGGTGGATGGTATCGTTTCCTCTTTGGAAAAGGCCCAGCCGTTTTGCTATCCGGACGGGCTACTGGAAATCCCGATGAGCCCCATTAGTGATATTGGCGCTTTTCGCACCGGGCGTTGGAACCTGCAATGGTACCTCGATGTGTTGAAAGCCAGTCTGGAGCGGTCCATGGATCAGGGGTTGGTGTTTGATTTTCTTGCCCACCCTTCTTGTCTGTATGTGGTGGATCCGGATTTCAAGGCCATCAAGTTGATCTGTGAGATGGCTTTGAAGAATCCTACTCGCGCCACACTTTCCGATTTGAATCAAATTGCGGCAAAGGCAAAGGGAAAATGATGCACTGGCATCCCTCCAAAACACCAACAGCAAGGTTGGTTTTCAGGTTCGTTATTCATAGGTTGTCGGTGCCCCACCTACCTATTTCCCACCCTGATTTGGAGACACCCCCATGATGAAAAATACCCTAGGCATGGCTTTGTGCCTAGCCTCGTTCTGTTTGGTTGCACACGCCCAAGACAAAGGTGTTGCCCTTTTCAATGGCAAAAACCTTGACGGGTTTTCCATCCATAGTGGCATCGCCACCTATCGCGTGGAAGGCGATTGCATTGTCGGCAAAACCGCCGAGGGTTCCGGAAACAGTTTTCTGGTTACCGACAAAGAGTATGGCAATTTCGAGTTACTCTTCGAGGTCAAGGTGGATAATGCCCTCAACTCGGGCGTGCAGATTCGAAGCCACCTAGCCCCTGAAGATGGTTTCAAACCCAACCTTGGTGGCAAACTCCCCAAGGATCGCATGTATGGTCCCCAAGTGGAGATTTCTACCGACGGCATGGCCGGACGCGTTTATGATGAGGCAAGGCGTGGCAAATGGCTTGACACAAAAGAGCCAACCGACGAGACCAAAGGCGCGTTCAAAAAAGGCGATTGGAACAGCTATCAAATTCGGGCCAAGGGCAACCGGATCCAGACTTGGGTCAACGGTATTGCTATCGCCGACATGACCGATTCCGAAGATACCAAGGGATTTATTGGTCTCCAAGTACACGGCATCGGCAAAGGCACCGGGCCCTATGAAGTGTCTTGGCGTAAACTCAGAATCCGCAACCTAGATTAATCGCTTTTGAAACGATAAGGCCGTTACCGGTGAGCCGTGGACAATCATCCCATGGTTCGCCCATGGCTCGCCAACGGGTTACCAAGGAGTTCATGGACTGGTTTGTTGCCGAGGGCGATACCAACGGTCATGGACCCAAGGTAACCCCTTTTTATAACCGCCATTTGAAGGCATTTGGCCATGGGATTGGTATCCCCGCTTTCGAAGCACTACATCCTCAAAAACATTAAATACCTGTCCGTTTTCCGTGCGGAAAGTCCTCGTCTCCATGACTGGCATGACCAAGCAACTGGAAGCCAAATGATTTCCGCCGGATTTGCAAAGTGAAGGATCGCATCGTGATTCAACGGGTGATCCACCTCGTCAAGGTCTTAGCTTTTTCACCTAACGAAAATGCTAGCTTGGCGGTGCCGTCGGCAATGACGGATTGACACAAGAAACCGGAATGCCGGTCTCGGTCGGCTGCTCCGGCATGGGCTGATAGGCAACGCCCAAAACGAAATGGAGACCACGCTCTTTTTCTCGCTTCTTGATGTCCAGAAAAATAGCGTGCAAATCGTAATTGAAGGTGGCGGCGTGAGCGTCACGAACTCTCCGCACCTCGTCCACAATAGGATCATTCATGGCATCGACTCCAAAAGTTCCTCGGGCGTACAGATAATGGGGGCCTTGAGACCTTTGGCAACGCAAACCGCCTCAATGACGGCCCGCATATTGGCGTTGGCTAGGTGCCGACAATTCCAGGTCAGTAAATAGGGAATCCTCATCGTGGCGGCGACGGCAATATGCAATGCATCGCCCGCCGCCTTTTGCGGCAATGCTCCCGCACGAAGCAACTCACCAGCCAGTTCGAATGCTTCCGTTGTCGTCTCAATCACCACCATGGGTTGTAAAATAAGGAGCCGTTCCTGAGCAGTCTGTGAATCTCCAGCCCCTGCTTCGTCAAGAACGAGTTCCGAAACGCAAAGTTCGTAATTGTTCCGATGCCTTTTCCACCAATCGTGGGTCACCTGTTGATGACCCGCAATAACCACATCTCGACTAGCACGGGCCGTTAAATAGCTGACAAAAGTAGTTTCAATGTAAACGCATTCCATCTTTACTCGTTTCCCCAAAGCTGCCGCGCAAAGGGCGACGGTCCCGATCAGGTGCAGCCGAGCGGGTAGGCCGCAACACAAACAAACCCATGAAGACTACCGTACTCGACATACAGGTAGAAGAAAGGGTCAGTTTAGATTTTCGCCTAATTCTACCTTCTCTTTTTTCGGTCTTCCTCGATAGGGCAATCATCCCATGGGCCGCCAACCTGTCCTAAGAACCCTTTTTCGCCATGGCGGCGGTTACTTCGTCGACAGTCACATCCGCAAACAGTCGCACAACGCCTAGGCTCACGGGCAGGATGAATCGTAGCTGGCCCGCGGCGGCTTTTTTGTCGCTTCGCATAATGTCGATCATGGTATCGACATGCCACTTTTGGTCACGATCCACGGGCAGGCCAAACGCCGACAAGAGACGACTTTGACGCTCGACAATGTCGTTTGCAATAAGGCCTCTTGCCAAGGCAAGCCTTGCCGCCGCCTGCATCCCCGCCGCCACCGCTTCGCCGTGGAGCCACGCCCCGTAACCCGCCACAGCCTCAAAAGCGTGGGCAAAAGTGTGGCCATAATTCAGAATGGCGCGAAGTCCCGTCTCCTCTCGCTCATCTTTTGAAACAACATCCGCCTTGAGTTCACAACAGCGGGCCACCACCATCCGAAGGAGTCCGGGGTCACGGGCCAACAGCCCAGGAACATTGGTCTCAAGCGTGGCAAAAAACGGCGCATCCATAATCATGCCGTATTTGATGACCTCGGCCAGACCGCTTCGGTACTCCCGGTCGGGAAGCGTGGCAAGAGTCTTCATGTCGATCCACACGCCAATGGGCTGATGAAAACAGCCGACCAAGTTTTTGCCCCGGGAAAGGTTGACCCCGGTCTTGCCACCCACGGAGCTGTCCACCATGCTCAAAAGCGTTGTGGGGATCATCAGAAACGGCAGTCCCCGAAGGTAGGTCGCGGCGACAAACCCGGTCAAGTCGCCCGTGACGCCTCCCCCCAAAGCAACCAGCAGGGTTTTTCGATCGGCCTTCAGATCCAACAGTTTTTCGTAAAGTGCGGCCGCCTGAGAGAGCGATTTTTGTCCCTCACCGGGGGCAAGGATGGTGCATTCCACCCTGTAGCCCGCCTGCAAAAGGGAGTTCTTAAGCGGTTCAAGGTGAGCGGTCGCGCCCCTATCCGCCACCACAAAGGCCAAGCCGCTAGGGTTTCGTGAACGGGCAAACGCCCCAACCGATTGTTGTGAACTGTCGTTTGGAATCAGGATTTGGTACGAACGATCCCCAAGTTTCACCGGTACAAGGATGTCGTCATGGGGGAAAGAGATTGCGGACACGGTTGATTAGTCCTTTGGAACTAGGATGCCGGATTTTTGAAGCTCTAAAAGGGCACTCGGGAAAACCGGTTCGATCAGGGCTCGCATCTGGGCGGAGTTGGTCACGGGGATCCCTTGATTGCCAAGGGTCCATTGGCCGGCGATACATTTGGCGATGATGGCATCAAGAACCTGGATGCGGGTGGTTTGGCCGTCCAGAAGTCCTATAATAACCCTTTGAAGATCGTTAATGCGGATGGTGTTGTGCCATGAGGTGGTCGCCTCGTTTTGGTCACCTAACGCTTGTAGCCTCGTTGGTGCGAAGGCCTCCAGCATTTCTTCTTTCATATCGGCGACACGAACCGGATTTATCCGAATGCGGATCATGCCGCCACAGAACCCCTTGACCAACAGTTCGTCCAGCAAGGCTTGATCGTTGGGTTGAAGCCCACCCAGGATCGCTCTTACCCTTTCGACCCACTCCTCAAAGTTAAGAGTCGCCGGCCAAGCCTCCGAAAGAACCATCAACGCGGCGCGCACCACCGGCACTTGACTGTTGAGGGTTCTGCCGTCGGGATCGGTAAATCGTTGCTCACGGATCTCGGAAAAGGGGACCGGTTCCGTCCGGAAAAAAGCGCCTATTTGAAATCGCTTGAGCCCGGCCGGATCAATTCGCCTTGTCAATTTGGGGGTGTTTTCGGCATGGGTGAGCAGGGTGCGACGGAATCGTCGGTTGCTGAAAAAGTCGATGTACTGTTCCATAAGAAGGATATTCCCTCCTGAAACGGTCTCCAATGCCGAATGCACCTCGGGTCCCTGAAAATGGGGAACCATTTCGTTGATGTGGGTTTCCGCCACATAGTTGAGGCCATGCTTATGGGCCAACGCCATGAAGTCTTTGAAATAGTAAGGAACATTGGTCTCCTCAAGGTGTTCATGAAGGAGATAATCATCCGGGGCGGCTTTTAATACCTCCACCTCGGAGGAGAGCAGCATGCCAAAAGCGCTTTTGGGATCCGAGTTTTTCTGGATGAAGTCAAGTATGGCCCTTGATTGCTGGACTTTCTCGATGGCGGTCGCCCGGTTTCCCGCATGATAATTCATCATGTCCCGGATAATTTCACGCATTTTCCAGCCGGGATAGGTGTTGTAGCTGATGTTGGCGACACCCTGTTCGGATAAGCTTTCTCGACAAATGCCAAGGATCCGTTCCCGAACCGGCTCTTGAACCCAGGAAAACACCCCATGGCAAATGATGTAATCGAATTTGCCGTGCGCTTTGGGGTCAAAATCAAGGATGTCTTGATGAAGTATCTGGACATTGGTCAGCCCCAAGGCCTTGATAGTGGCATTGGCCTGATTCACCTGAACCATGGAGAAATCGATCCCCAGAAATTGTCCCTTCGGATTGGCGCAGGCGACAGGAAGAAGGTTGCCTCCCGCCGCGCAACCGATCTCAAGCACCCTGGCATGAACCGGCGAGACCGG
>SIAL01000245.1 GCA_009691815.1 Gemmataceae bacterium
TAAACCAAGGCGATTGCCACCACGGTTCCAAAGGTTCGCATCGATTCTGATTGCCGATTCATTGCCATTTCCATGTATCCTCAGTCATCATAATAATACTACTTATTTCGGCCAAAAAGCAAACCCCAAACGGACTTGGTAAAAATTATCCCGCCATCGGTATCAAGATTTAGGCCCCCTCCCGTGTGCGAAATTCCAACCGCCATTGCCTACTGACATCGGTGGAATGGCACCACAATTCCAAAGTGCCCAATTCCGTCAAAACCGACTTTAGCCGAACGGGGACGATCTCTTCGTTTGACCCGGTAAGGGTCGTTTCAAGAGACGGAAGTTCTTCCAGATCGTCCGGGGGTGGGTCAAGCCAAACCCCGACCAGGTCTTCCCGTCGTTGGTTTGACCCGAAAAAGCGAAAATCCGCCCGTTCCCCCACCAAAAGGCCCAGTTCCACCCCCGGGATTTCCACCGAGGTGCCCTCCTCCATGCCATGGGACACAACACAAAGGGCTTTGATGGGTGGAGTGGCTCCGGGAACCGCCGGGGCCGGGATTTCTACCCCGAGGTAATATGACCGCGCCGAACCCCCGCGAATCCTTAATCCCTTGCCCCGCTTGGCAAGGCCCTGAACCACCGCGCCCCGAGCCACCGAAAGATCCAGATCATCATGAATCAAAATTTTGGCCGGTTTAAGAGATTGGGCCTGACGCCAATCATTCAACTGTTCAATGAGGCGCACCCGAACGCAATTGGCCTTTAACATGCCCCCGTTAAACAGAATCGCTGTGGGTAGGGTGCCTGATTTCCCCAGTTCCAAAAGTTTTTCGGCAATCAATGAGGCGTTTCTACGCAGAAATTGAGCCATGTGACGGGTAATGGCGGGATCGCTTGCAAAGGGCAATCCCATTTCCAAAAGGCCAAAACTTTTCGCCCGTTGAAGAGGGGCCTCCAAGGGGATTTTGGGGAAAAAGCCTTCGAGAATCGTATGCCTAACCTGATCCTGTTCAAGGTTTTCCTTGAGGGTCCCGGCCATTAAACGACTTCCTCGACCCAAAACCCTAACCTCGAAAGATTCCGGCGGGTTCTCCCCCAAAAGAACTTCTTTTGCTTGCCGACAACCCGCCAAAAGCATGAGCATTTGAGCAGGGTCCAGCTTATTTCCCTTGGCCTCAAAGTTCTTCGCGGCCAAATGGGTCAGGGCCCAATCCATATTGTCGCCACCCAAAAGGATGTGGTCGCCCACCGCCACCCGTTGTAGGTCAAGGTTTCCTTCGGATTGCCCCACCAGGATAAGGGAAAAGTCGGTGGTTCCCCCCCCAATGTCACAAACCAAAACCACATCACCCACCTCGGTTTCTTTGCGCCAAGAATCGCCTCGGCTTTGGATCCAAGAATAAAAAGCGCTTTGGGGTTCTTCAAATAACTGGGCTTTTGCAAGGCCGGCTTTGTGGGCCGCTTCTATCGTCAATTCCCGGGCCGCCGGGTCGAAACTGGCCGGGACCGTTAGAACGATTTCCTGCGAACTCAACGGTTCATCCGGGTGGTTTTGATTCCAAACATGAACCAACTCACCAAGGTATTGGGCACACGCATCCAGCGGCGAAATCATCCTCGACCCGGCCGGTGCCTTCCATGGAAGGATGGGGGCCCGCCGATCGACCCCATGATGAGACAACCAACTTTTCGCCGAAACCACTTGCCGAACGGGCACCTTAAAACCCTGTTGCCGAGCCAGTTCACCCAACACCGTTTCCCGGTTGACCGCCCAAGGGAGGTCCAAACTTCCCGCAGGAAACTCCCCCTCCGCCGCCAAATACAGAAACGAGGGCAACACCGACAACGCTTCTACCTGAGAAGGTTGAACCAACTGGGGTATCTTTAGGTCCTGAACCACCGGGGTTTCATTACTTAAGGTGTCCGCGAATGCCAAGGCACTGTTTGTTGTGCCAAGGTCGATCCCGACCACAAAGCGGGATGGGGACGAATGTTTTGGATCCAAATCAGACAACTTCCACCTCGACCGGCGCTAGGATCAGCCCATCGTCTCCCATGGCCAGCGGCGGAAGGTTCATGGAAATGGCTTTCCAACCCCGATGGCGCACCACCCCCTTATAGGGTGCCCGAGGCGGGACATTTCCGGTAATGCTGTATTCTGTGGGATTGTAGCCTTGGGGAACTTCCAAAAGGGTGCCCTCGATTTCATCCACCAATGGCGCCACGGTCAAGTATTTCCCCAGGGCAATCCTTGCCTTAGGCTGAATATCCCGAACCGCCGCGGCAATCGTGGCATCCTCTACACCCTTGATATTCTCCAATAAAAAGTCTAAAAGCTTGGCGTCTCTCTGTAGCATTCCAAGCAACCGCAGTTGGGGGCCATAATGTGCATTGGGAGATGAGGAGACTTTTTCGGCTTCCACAAAGTCTTGCCCTTTTAACATCATTAGTGCAACTCGCCTTGTTTCAAATATCCTCCCAAACGAACCTTTTGTCATGATCAGGAGGATCACCGTTTTAAGGAAAACCATCAAGCCTATGCCAAGGGCGGCGCCCAATAAGGTATCACTGTTCAACTCCATGGTTTAGCTCCCTCCGTTTCTTTGGGCTTATTCTAAGGATCCCGGTGCCCAAAGGAACCTGCCGAACCGTTCAGGCCCATAGGGTTTTCGATTCCACCAGTTTTCCTATCCAGGACAAGAGTCCCTAGCAATAGTGTAGAACGACCACGGAGGCCTCATGCAACCCCAGGTTCTCATACTCGGTGCCGGACGAAAACGAATTGGCTACCATGTTGCCCGTTTTCTGGCTCAAAAAGGGTACCGCACCTTGATGCACTATCGAACCGATCATCCCGAAAGATCCGAAATGGATTCCGAACTCAAATCCATGGGAGCGAACCCGGTTTGGTTTCAGGCGGACCTTTCCAGCGAGACCCAAGTAAAGGCCCTGTTTAATTCTCTTATTGAACACACAGGCCGGTTGGACGCCTTGGTCCATGCGGCGGGCCTTTGGAAGCCGATTCCTTGGCGAGAAACCCGTGCAAAAGACATTGAAGACCATTTTCGCGCCAACACCCTTGGGCTGTTGCTGCCGGTGATTGAAGCGGCCAAACGGATGGTTTCCCAACCCGAGGGCGGGGCCATTACCCTTTTGGGGGATTGGGCCGTTTCCCGCCCATACCGCCAATATTTGGCCTATTTTGCCTCAAAAGGTGCCATCCCTACTCTGACTCGGGCCTTGGCGGTGGAACTGGGAACCGAAAATCCCAAGGTCCGGGTGAATTGTGTCGAACCTGGCCCGGCCATGCTTCCCGAATCGCTATCCAAGTCCGACAAAGAAGAAGCCATCGCCGCCACCCTAGTTCAAAGGGAAGGGTCACCGGAAAATGTGGCCCAAGCAGTTTGGTCTTTCATCGACAATTCCTTTATCACCGGAACCTGTCTTACGGTGGATGGGGGCAGGTCGGTTTGGGCAGGGGGAAAATAGGGTGCCTTCCACAACCGATGCAGAATGGTTAACCCGTGCCCAAAATTTGAGTTGGACACGGCCCCTTGTCCCGTATCCCCATTGGCGATTCAACGCCGATTGGGAAAACCAGCAATCGAACATTCCTCTCCGAAGGGAAATTTGGGAGCATTTCCGGGATCAGGGCCGCTTTCTCCCAGTGGATGTGCCATGGCATTATGAAACACTTTTGCGTGTTGTTTTATCCAACGATGTCAGCCAACAGTTGTATATCGCCGGCTGTTTGGAACCAAACGAGATGGCTTTTGTGGATACTTTTCTCAAACCGGGCATGAAGGCGGTGGATATCGGCGCCAATGAAGGGTGCTACAGCGTCCTCTTTGCCGCCAAGGTCGGTCCACTAGGAAAAGTTTGGTCCTTTGAACCTTCACCACGCGAATTTGCCATCCTTAAATCCAATTCCATCAACAACCCGGCACTAAACATCTCTCTTTTTCCGCTGGCTCTTGGCAATAAAAACCGGACCGTTTTTCTTCGGGTTGCCGAAGGCGTTCACGCCGGACAAAATACCTTGGGAAATTTCTCCTATCCCATCAACGAACTGGATCCCGTTGGGGTTTCCATGCGCCGTCTTGACGATTTGATGTTGGAAGAAAATCCCGATCGGATCGACCTGATCAAGTTAGATGTCGAAGGCGCCGAGGCTTTGGTCCTTGAGGGGGCTCAAAAGACCTTGGAAAAATACCGACCCGTGGTGATGATGGAGGTTTTGGAAACGGCCCTTGCGGCGATGGGGTCCAGCACCATAAGGCTCCTTAACCAATTCCGGGGTTGGGGCTACAAGGTCGCTTTTTTCGATCCGGGCACAGCCAAGCCACGGTTGGCAACCGATGGGACCGTCCTATTATCGGAAAATATCTTGTTCTTTCCCGAGGAAATGGATGTACAACCTTGGATTTTTGGGTAGGTTGTAAACAAAAGGAAGGCGATTATGAGTGATCAAGAAAATGCCCGCCAACTTGCCAACCTCCAACTCCCCTTTTTGGTGACCGATACAGAGCATTTGCGCCGCGAAGAGGAGCATTGGCACAACAACCAACAAGCATTACAATGGGAATCCCAATTGCCGGGACTTTTCCCAGACCTTGTCCCCAATCCAACTCCCCCGGACGGCTCCTTGATGGACGCGGCGACCGTCTATTTCGGCGCAGCAACCCTTCTTAGCCCCCTCATCGAAGATGCGGCGGCAAAGCACCTTTCCCGCCGCAAGGAAAAGGAAATCAAAGTGGGGGAACCTTTCGTGGAACCGGCAACCGGGGAACCCGTTCAACCCGATTTTGAATCCTAGTTTGGTAGGGTTTGCTATCTGTTTTTTCGGAAAATAAGCCCAAGCGAATGGAATCTTTCCAAATTTCCGAGGAAAGGTACCATTAGACCAACAGCGAGGCTTGCTATGGGCGAAATCCCACGGATTCGTAGTGTTTACTACGAACCGGACGCGGGAGCGACGGTCAAATAGGGTACTGGGAAAATGCCTAGGCCTAGATCAAGAATAGTCGTAGGCACACTCCGTGTGCCGTTCTTGAAAATGCCCCATAAAGATTATCTGCTTTATAGGGCGGGTTAGAGGCTGACCCCTAAAGAATCACGCCGGATAAATTATCCTTTGGTCCGGCAAAAAAGCTGTCGATCAACTTGAACTTATTGGCCGGATCAAAGGTCCTGACATTGGGACTCCCACCCCTGCCCGGAGCGGTGACGATCAGTTCTTGGCCGTTGGCCCGGGTGGTGGTACCAACACGAACGCCCCCTAAAAAGTTTTGACCATAAGCCATGAAGGTATCTAGGGCCTTGGTGGCCGAGTTGTAGACCGAAACTTGGGGTGCGTTTCCTGCCCCCATTCCCGAGATAATCTCCGCCCGGCCATCACCGTTGAGATCGGCGGTGCTAACAAAGGTGCCACCACTCTTGGGATTGATCTTGAAGGCGAAGAAGCTGCTAAGAACCGTGTTGTCTAGGCCGGAAAACACCTTGACATGCGACGAGGTTCCCGAGGCGGTTGAAACAATGATATCCGCAAGTCCATCGCCGTTGGTATCGGCGGAGGCTACCCTCACCCCACCACGGAAACCTGCGGAGAAAGCGTAGAAAGAGCGGAGGACGGA
>SIAL01000246.1 GCA_009691815.1 Gemmataceae bacterium
CGAGACGATCCGCGTTTTCACCACCCGTCCTGATACGCTCTTTGGCGCCACCTATATGGTTCTGGCGCCTGAGCATCCGCTGGTGGATTCCCTTACCCTTCCCAGTCAAAAAGAACATGTGAAGACCTACCGGGACCAGACCTCTCGAAAAAGCGATCTGGAACGGACCGACCTTGCCAAATCCAAAACGGGAGTGTTCACTGGTTCCTTTGCCCAAAACCCGGTCAACGGGGCACAAATCCCCATTTGGATCGCGGACTATGTCCTTTCCGGATATGGAACCGGGGCCATCATGGCCGTCCCCGCCCACGACGAAAGAGACTACGAATTTGCCCAAACATTTGGGTTGAATATCGTTACCGTTGTAAAGCCTAGCGAAGCCTGGTTGATAAAGACCGGATCAACCCGAGAAATTCTTACCGAAGCCTACTCCGAAATGGGGGAGGTGATCGCCTCGGGAGAGTTTGATGGACTAGATTCGCTAACCTGCAAGGCAAAGATTACCGACTGGTTGGCCGCCAAGGGTCTGGGCAAAAAACGAATCCATTACAAGTTGCGTGATTGGCTTTTCAGTCGCCAACGCTATTGGGGTGAACCCTTTCCCCTATTGCATGAAATAGACCAAGCGGGCAATCCCACAGGTCGCATCGACCCGGTGGATTTTGCCGACCTTCCGCTTCAATTGCCGGAATTGGAAGACTACAAGCCCTCCGGACGACCTGAGGCACCCTTGGGTAAGGCAACCGATTGGGTTTCCGTTACGAAAAATGGCAGGTCATACCGCAGAGAACTGAACACCATGCCCCAATGGGCAGGCTCGTGTTGGTATTATTTGCGTTATATCGATCCCAAAAATCCGAATGCCTTCCTTGACAAGTGTGAGGAAAAGCATTGGATGCCTGTTGATCTATATGTGGGGGGGGCCGAACATGCCGTCTTGCACCTCATGTATTCAAGGTTTTGGCACAAACTTCTTTTTGACAGGGGACATGTCAGCCATGCGGAACCCTTTCAAAAGCTCGTTAACCAAGGTATGATCCTTGGCGAAACAGAATTTACCGGGTTCCAGGAAAATGGAGCGTGGGTTTCCGCCAAGGAGGTCGACTTCGATGGCGGAGTTGGACGAATCAAAAGGTCCCAAAAAGAAATCGATAAAGTCCGCCTTGTCGAGGAACAGGTCGAAAAGAAAGGTGAGTTTTTTGTCCTAAAGGATAATGTCGACATTCGAATCGACGCGCGCGCCTACAAAATGTCCAAAAGCCGCGGGAATGTCATCAACCCGGACGAGGTTGTCTCCGCTTTTGGGGCCGACAGCTTGAGGCTTTATGAAATGTTCATGGGGCCGTTGGAAGCCACAAAACCTTGGTCGATGCGAGGCGTTGAGGGGGTGTTTCGGTTTCTAGGACGGGTGTGGAGACTTTTTGTCGACGAAAGGGCCGAATCCGTCGCCCTTTCCCCGGCAGTCAATTCCGATCCCGCCGATAAGGAGACTTTACGCCTCCTCCATAAGACCATTCAAAAGGTAACCGACGACCTTGACGGAATGCGTTTCAACACAGCCATTTCGGCAATGATGGAATACACCAATCATCTTACCCCCATGGCAACCAAATCCCGCGAGGCCCTTGAGCCTTTTGTCCTGCTTTTGGCCCCCTACGCCCCCCACCTTGCCGAGGAAATGTGGAGCCTTTTAGGCCACAATACCACTTTGGCTTATGCGCCATGGCCAATAGCGGATAAGACCCTTTTGGTGGCCGACACCATTGAGATTCCTGTTCAAATTGCCGGCAAGGTCCGGGCCAGAATTTCGGTTCCGCCGGGCCTGACCCATGATGCTCTTCAAGCCGCGGCCCTTGCCGACCCCAAGATTCAGGCCCAATTGGCGGGAAAAACCATCAAAAAAGCCATTATCGTTTTGGACAAAATGGTTAATTTGGTGCTAGGTTAAGTCGGTTTTTTCAGGCCGTGAAGCATCTTGGGCCGCACCCTGACCCAGGTTTGAGACTAGGATTAGGCATAAGAAAACCAAAGGGCCAAGATACCACGGGCTTAGTTTGGCCTTAGATATTCATTCCATTCACGAGCGGCTTGCGGCGAGACCCTGTCCCCAGGACGCTCGATTAGGGGCAAACCAAAAGCAACACCATAAAGTGTCCTACCAGGGCGAACACCTTTTTGGGTATAGGTTGTCGCCCCCCAATGGTCCCCAACGGCCACGGCATCAAAGCGGGTGAATTTCGCCTTTGCCGTATCATAGGTTAGTCGCCCCATGAGGGAGCAGTCGTATCCCCTTTTGGCAACGGCAAGGTCTTCTTCATCGGCGAGCAGAGCTTTTCCCATCAGGGAAACTTCGATTTTTTCAGGGGTTACCGAGGTTACTTTTAACGAAAAATCCGCCTTCCTAACATCGGTCCCTTTCCAAAACTCGGGTTCGCCACGGGTATTATCAATGAGGCAAAAGCGGGCAATTCGTTTGGTCACCGCTGTCGGCAAAGAATACGAATATCCCAATTCCGGCTTTGGGATGAGGGCCTTTGATTCATTGGCGGTCAACCAAAGGAAATCACGGCTTGCTCTATCCCCACCGGGAAAATCACAATCGGCTTTGCAAACTTCCCCATCTTTCTTGTCAAGGATTCGACCGTGTACACGGAGGATAAGCCCATTCGCGGGAGGTGTCCTCACATAATTTGCATCGGGTTTGCCAAAGGATTCAATGGCCACCGCCCCGGGTAAGCGTCGGCTGTCCGGAAGCTTTTTAAATTTTGCCAAGGCTAGGTTTAATTGTTCGCGGGTTACTTCGGCGGAATTGCCCGCATTTTTGAAGGCAAGCAATTCCCCATCCGCGGTCAAACAGTAAATGCCTTGGCGAGTACTGCCCCCTTGGCCTTTCCGCGGTCCTTGATTGGCAACCTTGATAAAAAACCGACCCTCGGCGTCTTGACGGCGCCTTTGATACCAATCGTCCACGGTGACCGGGATAAATTTTTCGCTGGCAAGCTTGATGATTTCAGGATCGGCGAATGCGGACACACGGCCCACAATGACATTGTTTCAACCACAGCCAAGCGGATGGCCGTCCATTTCCCAAAGCAAAATGGGTTTGCCCTCCTTGGCCGCAAGGATTCGAGCATTCCAAAGGGAAATCTGCCAGGGGATGGTATCGAAAGTATCCTCGTCCGCCTTTGGCCTAATCTCTTTTAACATTTTTTGAAAGGGGGCTTCATCGATCGGAAAGGCCAAAGCATCGCCTTGGGCGATCGCCGACCTCTGAAAAATGCCGGGCAAAACTGTCATCAATACAAAGGTCACAAAACCAGACAACCAAAAAAGACGATTCATGATCCATTCTCCGACAAGTTGGGAAGGCCCATTCCTATATACGGAAGGCAACAATAAGGGCAAACCGGGGGGTGGTTCCTGCTACCGATTCTAATGGCCGACATTCATTTGTCTACAGGTGCCCCGTATTATTCGTGATTTCCAAGGCACCTCTTTTGCCGACAGTGGGTAACCGAGGCTTTGGTGGCATGGTAAACCCCTGTGCCAACATAGACTGAGACCACCTGTTGGTAAAAAGAACAGTAAGTAAAAGAAAGACGGGGAGACAGGAAAATGAAAATGAAAAAGGGGACCGAAACGATGCCAAATCCTGAGGTGAAGGCCAAGGCAAACCGGAGGCGATTTGGCAAGGACGACATTTTGTGGATTTTTGGGCGGAGCGGACAATGCCAAGGGAACCGGTAAAGTGGTATTGGTACTTAGGCGTGAGGGGATTTACCGTTCCCAGCTAAGTGATTGGCAAAAGAAGCGTGCTGCCGGTGTTTATGGGTTGGACAAGATTCCTGCAGGTTTCAAAAGCAAAAAGGCTGGAAGTTCCAAATAGGTGCAAGCGCTTCCTAGGCAAATTGCAAGCTTGAAGAAAAAGCTCCTCCATGCCCGGACCATCATTGGGATTCAAAAAAAAGTTGCGAGCCTGATGGGAAGTCCACTAGAAACCGATCTGGAATCCGAAATCGACTGATTTCTGAAGTCAAGGCAAGCAGAAACGGCTTGAGCATTCGTGTGGCTTGCGGTGATCTGGGGGTATCCCGAGCGACTTTTTATCGACACGGCAAGTCAAAAGAGCCGTTTTGTGGCCCTCGATTGCCCAAAACGGTTCTTCGTGCCTTTGAGTCCCCAAGAAAGGGAAACCGTTCGGGCCACTCTTTACAGTGAGCGGTTTGCGGACCATTCCGTTCGGGAAGTGCATGCCACCTTGCTGGATGGGGGAAGTTACCTATGTTCGGTGCGAACCATATACCGGATCCTTGAAATTGACACCGAAAAGGGGTCAGGTTAGATAAAACTGGGAATTTTAGATTGTCTTTGATATATTGAGCGATCGAGATTCCTTCCCCTGCAAGGTCACCCTTGGTGAGGAATCTTAGAATTAACTCATTGTGTTTGGTCAGGATTCGGTTTTTTTATAAAGAGGAAGCTCAAAAAGGAGAGGTAGCCTGAGACTAAATCTAACCTGACCCCCTATCCAGCGCATCCCGTCTCGTCAAGATGAATCACCTCCGCTTTGGCCAAGGCCTGAGTTGCTTCCTGAAAAGCAGCAACCCCCAAGGCGGCGGTTCGGAACATGCTCCTACAACTGGCCGATCGGCTCAACCGGTGACCAAGCAGAATTTGAAGTGCCCTTTGGATCTTGCCGTGGGGGAGACCGACTTCCTTGTTCAACAAGGCTATTCCCGCCTGAAGCCTTGAACCTAGGGTTACTCCCGCCACTCCTAAGGCATCCGAGGTTTGCAGTTCATGATGACCCTGTAACCTTTTGCCGCATTGGCCACAGCATCCATGTTCCACTTCAAACCGCCGATGAACCATCTTCGTAGGAAGTTCGACCTGATATTGAGGGCTTACCTTTTCTGTGATAATGTTCCCGTTTTGGCCGGATGGACAACGGTCAGAAAGGGGAGCGGTAAGAACTTCATCTATCCGTTCAGGAACGGTGCCACAATGGTGTTTGCCATATTTCTTTCCCGATTTGCGGCCGGGCGGTTTGGGGTCGGCCTTGGGCTTATTGCGAGAAAACGGACCGGCTTGGCGATGTTGATCCTGCGATTGATCTAATAGCCGCTTGCGTAAATCCGAATTCTTTAACAAAAGTTTATCATGCTTGGAATTAACTTGGTCATACTTGGACTGAAGGTTTTGAAATTCTAACCGAACCTGTCCAAGCTCCGCCTTTAGGCCAGTCCATTCGGCCAAGGGGACCATTACAATTTCTGAGGTTTCACGGGACATCATTCCATCTGATTACCCAGAACCCAGCTGCAAAGGCAAGAAAATTCCCGAAAACAGGGTAAACAGGTACAACAAAATAGTAGATTTCTTTTATAAGATGTGAATGAAAAATAATTCATAAAGGTATATTCTGCTGTGTTTATTAATATGCATTGAGATTAAGAAGATCTGTAAGCCATTGCATGAGTTGCTTTTTTATATTGACCAAGAAAAATCCGGGCATAAATTCTCAATACACTGATCTCCGTAAAAACAAAACTCAATGCAGTAAATGCAATAACAAAATAATCATGTGTATGAATATT
>SIAL01000247.1 GCA_009691815.1 Gemmataceae bacterium
ACATAGCCCACAAAGCGGCCCCCCAGCACCGACAAAACCAAACCATGCAGGTTGATCCCGGCCATCTCCCAAGCCTGGGTCAGTTTTCCGCTTAGGCCAGCCTTGTCGTCCCCCTCAAGCCGCATGACCGTGGGTTCCGCCACCTCCCTCATCCCGGAGGCCTTGGCGGCGGTGATTTCCGCCGCATGGCGAAGCGGGGCGACATAGAGGTCTCCCACCCCTTGTTTGGTCGCAGAGCGTTGGCTGTAGACATATTCCAAATGGGCACCAGCCCCGGCCAACACTTTTAACAAACCTCCAACACCGCCCGGTTTGTCCTCAACTTCTGTGTGGTAGACATGGACCCGTTGCATCTTGAAGCTCATGACATGCTCCAGGGAAAGGAAGTGGGGAAAGGTGAACTTTTATTCTATGCAAAGAAACGGGGCTATGCAATTTGGAAAAAACCTTTAAGGACCAATCGAAAGGGTACAGGTGGCACCGAGTTCCTTTACCGAACGCAAATGTTTGGTTAACCCCAATAGCCCCAATTCGATACCAACCTCCGGACGATAGCCCAGGTCCCGGCGAATGGCATCTAGGCAGAACCAATGCTCCGAAGCAAGCTGGTCGACGACAAACCGGGTAAGGAGCGGTTCGGATTGTTGGTTGGTTAGGTTCGCCCAGCCCTCCCCCAGCATGGCCACCCACCCGGCGAAAGTTCGGGACACAGACGGAATGGAAGGGTTGAGTCCCGCCGCCTCGAGGAAACGGGAAAAAAGATCTTTGATGGCCATCGGTTCGCCATTGGAAACGAAATAGGCTTTGCCCGCGCAGGCCGCATTGGGGCCAAGCTGTTCCAACGCCAAGATATGAGCCAAAGCCGCATTTTCGACATGGGTCGTGTCGATAAGATTTGTTCCCGGCCCAATGAGCCGAAGCGACCCGGCGATGGCCCGGGCCCAAAGCCTTGGCAGTAAATGCGGGTCGCCTGGCCCCCAAATCAGGTGAGGTCTAAGAGTAACCGTCCAGATCCCCTTGCCATTGGCCAAAAGCACCTCCTTCTCGGCCACCGCCTTAGTACGGCTATAGTGGGTCAAATAGGTATTTGGATAGGAAGCCTGTTCTTCGCTAAGGTTTGGGGCGTGATTGCCATCAAAAATCACGCTGGGGGAACTTGTATAAATGAGGCGGTCGACCTTGAACCTGTGGCAAGCGCGAAGAATACTCCTTGTCCCCTCGACATTGGTCAGTTCATATTGGGTACTGGGTCCCCAGACCCCGGTTTTTGCTGCGGTATGAATTACCGCATTTTGGTCTCGGATGGCAATTTCCACAGCAGCTGGATCGGTGACACACCCCCGGACTTGGTGAACCCCAAGGGCCAAAAGTTCCGGATGGGAATGCCGCGAAAGGCTGGTGGCAACATGGCCTTGCTTGACGAGGCGGCGCAGAATGGCCCGCCCCAAAAACCCATTGCCCCCCGTGACCAATACCCTCATGGAAACAACCTCGCGGCCCGGACGGCCAACACTTCACGCTTGATCTTGGAATTATGGCGGATATCGACCGGAAAAGCACCCTCACAAAGAAATGTTGTGATGTTTGCCGCCTGGGGGTGACTATCAGCCCGTTTTCGAAGTTGTGGTAAAAGCGCTTTCCATGCAATGTTCCCCTCGGGTTCAACCCACAGCACCGGGCGTTTCGCCCCCTCCGGTCCCACACCGACAAGGGCAGTGCGCCTAACGCCTTCCATGCCGGTAAAAATCCCCTCAATGGCCTCGGTGAAGAGGGTTCCGTTTTTGGTTTCGACCCGTTGGGATTTTCGTCCGCACATCCACAATCGGCCCGATTCGTCCAAATGGCCAAGGTCGCCCATGCGATGAAACAGGGCACCCTCCGGTCCGATGGTCTTGTGCAAAACCGTGAGGTCGGGTCGACCGAAATATTCGGTGGTGACCACTGGGCCGGAGACGGCGATTTCGCCAACCTCCCCCAGTTTTGCCAAATCGCCTAGGCCGAATTTCGGCATGGGCCTATCGGAGATCCGCACTATCCGCACCTGAATGCCCGGAATGGGCCGACCCACACAGACACCACTTCCCCGCAGGGTCTCCTCGGAAGTATCGCTCAGAATGGAGTGCCCGGAAATCGACGCCACGGGCAACGCTTCGGTCGCGCCATAGGGGGTGTGGACATCGGCGGTGGCGGAAAGGAGAGTTCGTGTCTTTTTGACAACATCATTTGGCACCGGGGCACCCGCCGAGACGATCCGCTTAAGGCTATCGAGGCGAACTCGGCGAGGAACCGCATAGTCGCAAAGCCTTCGTAACAGCGCCGGTGAACCGAAAAGGGTGGTGGCCTGGTAGGACTTGACCAGCTGGATTAGCATGGCGGGATCGACCTTGGCGGGTCTGGTGAAATCCATCACGGGAATGACTTCTCGCATACCCAGAGCCGGGCCAAATAGACCAAACAGGGGGAAAGTGGGGATGTCGATGTCGCCGGGCCCCATGCCGAAATGGTCCCCCAAAAGGCGTAGCTGCGAAAAAAAGTGGTTGTGTGTATAAACGACACCTTTGGCCGGTCCGGTCGAACCCGAGGTGAAAAGAATCGCCGCCGGGGGGGAGAAGTCTCCGGCATATTCCAGCCTTGGAAGATCGGTTAATCGCTGGGCCGCCCCCGCCCGAAAAACCGTTTTGTATCCCACTCCCGCTCCGGGAAGAGAAGGACCAACCTGTACAGACCGAACTATTGTGGATTTTCCCCATCCCAATAGGAGTCTTGCAAACTGCGCTTTGGCGATGCCGATGAATCCGGAGGGCTTGGCCTGTTCCAGACAATGCCCCATGCCCCGAATGCCAAGGCCGGGATCGATCATAACCGGCGTGACTCCCAAGCGAAAAAGGCCAAAAATAAGGGCGAACGATTCGATGGAAGGGGGAACAAATAGGGCGACCCGATCCCCTGGGGCAAATCCGTATTGGGCCAAGCCCCGGGCTAGGACTGTGGCCAATTCATTTAATTCGGAAAAGGTGACGGACCTTTCGCAACGCCTCACCCCAAAATGTTTGGGTTCGACAAGGGCGGGGAAAGCGGGCTGGGAAAGGGCCTGATAAGCCAAGGCGCCAACGATGTTCCCGTGGGTGCCTTCGAGGTTCATGCCACGGATCCCAACACGGATTCGTGGAGAAATTGGCGGATTTCTCCGGTGATGGCCTCCGGCTCATCCTCCAAGAGCCAATGCCCCGCCTTGGAGTAGGCAATTGGCCGAGCGTTACGGAAGTGCAATTGAAATTCATAAAGGTAATCGTCGTCGAAGACAAAATCCAATTGGCCCCACGGCAGCAGGATCGGTTTGTCCTTTAAGAGATAAAGGCCGTTTTGGGTTTCCACCATGGTCTGCCAGGACGGATGACTTTGGTTCAGCGGGATGTCATTGACAAACTCTTGAATGGATCGGCGCCGGGTCCAATTGTCATGAGGGGCAAGGTACGCCGCCGCCACCTCGGGAGCAAGGGGTTTGTGGGTGCCATAGCGAATGGCCCCACGCAAAAAAGCGTTTAAGCCTCGGGTGAGGAGTGGGCCGATGAGGGGAGCCCGGCACCAGCCGATGGTACGGGGCAACGACTTTTCTTTGGGCATGGGAAACCCGGCCGTGTTCATCAACACCATCGAGGCGACCCGGTCGGGGTTACGCACCGCCCAGGATGTCGCGATCATTCCGCCCCAGTCGTGGGCCACAAGGGAGACTTTTTGGCCGGGCGCGACATGATCCACAAAGGCCCCAAAATCGGCCATGCGGCTGTCGAGGTTCCACCCATATTCTCCCTTGGGGGTCCCTGATTGGCCACAACCAAACTGGTCCATCGAAATCACCCGGATGCCTTCCCCGAGGCCCGTAAATAGGGGCCTAAAGAGGATAGACCAACTCGGATTGCCATGGAGGCAAATGACGGGATGGCCCTGACCCGCTTCGTACCAAGCGATCGGTGTTTGGTGACGAAGGAAATGTTTGGGGGTGGCCTTGAGAAGGGGATGGGCTCTGGGGACGGTGGGGTTCACGGGTCGGTTACCAGTCGATGCCAAGCATTAGACAATTGAGTCCGCTGCCGATGCCTAAAAAGCCGACGCGATCGCCGGGCTTGAGAAATCCGCGTTCCTCGGCAAGGGCCGCCGTCAGAGGGAGCGAAACGGTCCCAATGTTTCCCAGATAGGGGTAGGTGGAAAAGTCCTTGGCCCGGTCGATCCCAAGGGCCTTGAAGACCATGTCCCGATGGGGGGTGCCGACCTGATGGCAAATGACCTTGTCGATCAGGTCGCTGGCCCAGCCAAACTTGTGCAGGAAGTTGCGCCAATTTCTCAGGCCAAGGTCGACCCCGTGTTTGAGAACCGCCACAGAATCGGTAGACATGACCTGCCTGGCGAGGTTGAGCATATGCCCCATGGCCGCAGCCGGGGCCGTCGCCGCAAAATCAAACGCGGCGGGAGCAAGCCCCCATTTGCAAAGGCCGTGGTGTTGCGGAGCGGCTTGGGTTGTGCCCCCGATAAGTTTGCGACGATACTCTTTGCTGAAACTCCCATCCGTAACCAAGACCGCCACTGCGCCGGATCCCCCGGTAAGCGTGGCAAGGGACGACTTAAATGTCTCCATGTCCCGTTCGGTCATCATCTTTTGGATCATTGTGTCGATGATTTCGCGCGAGGTTTCGCAAGAAACCACCAAACCCGCTCGAATTTGTCCCAATTCGACTCGGTTGGCGATGTCGATGATGCCATTGAGTACGCCAAGGCAGGCATTGGAGATGTCAAACACCGAAGCATTGGGGCTGACTCCCAGACCCGCTGCAACATAGCACGCCGAGGCGGGCTCGAAATTTTCCCGACAGACCGCGGCGTAAATCACCACCTCGATGTCTTCGGGTTTCACATTGGTTTTGGCGATAGCTTTCCGCGCCGCCTCCAACGCCCCTTGAGTCACCGAATAGCCCGGTTCCCAAAAGCGCCTTTCGGAAATCCCGGTCATCGCCTCCAGTTGCCCAGGAGGAATATGAAGTTCCTTGTACAGCGGCAACAACCGGTCCTCGAGCTCCGCCGTAGAAACGACTTGTTGGGGCAAGTGGTAGCCAAACGATTCGAGGTAGACCTTCGAGTAGCGCATCCCGCCCCGAGATTGTAATGGGAGTATTTAAGTGCCAACAGACATCCTAAGGTCCCGCGCCCCTGTCTGGTAGGGTGCAAACGGGCCAATTCGCCGTAAACGCTTCGGGGATCATGACAACGGCGGTTGCCACGGTTTGCTTACCCTTGGCCTTTTCGATCCTTTGCCAAAGGTAAACGGTTCATGGATATTCCGGACGCGGGGAGGCGGACAATTAGAGAAAAGAAGTGCATCGTTTGTGTTTGTGTTTTCCGGGCCGGACGCATAAGTTGGGATTTTGCGCTCCCTCAGGCGGCCAACGGCGCCAGTTTCCTCATCACCCCAGAGATCGTGCAGGCGTGGGAGAAAAAATACCGGCCACTCGGACCCGGCGATGTGGTCCTTTTCAAAAGCGGTTACAGCGACCGCTATTACAAGCCGCTGGCCCTGGGTGGCG
>SIAL01000248.1 GCA_009691815.1 Gemmataceae bacterium
CTCCAAAGGGGTTGTTTCCGTCTGAATTTCGGTATCGGGCCGACCATAGGCGGAACTAGAGCCGGCAAACACCAGTCGTTTCACCCCCGCCTTTACGCAAACATCTAAAACTTTTACCGTTCCTGTGGTACCTACTTCGTGGGTAACCATAGGTTTTTCGACCGAGGCTTGGACCGAAGCAATTGCCGCCAAATGAAAGACAATTTTTGCCCCATCAATGGCATCCTCAAGGGTTGACTGGTCCAGAATACTACCATGGACAAAACGAACGGGGCGCCCCTTTTCCAATGCAAGATTTTCCACCATCCCGCTACTTAAATCATCCAAAACGGTAACTTGGGCACCAAGCTCCACCAAGTGATCCACAAGGTGCGAGCCAATAAAGCCAGCTCCCCCGGTAACCAAAACCTTGCCCCATTTTTCCATGTCCACACCTTAGTGCCGCTAACCGTTTGAGAAAATCAATTGTCCAATAAAGAGCTGATAAAGGTCTCTGGATCGAAGGCTTCTAGGTCGTCCAGCCTTTCGCCCACCCCTACCAATTTGACGGGCAACCCAAGGTTTTGGCGAATGGAAAAAACAAAGCCCCCTTTGGCGGTTCCATCCAATTTGGTAAGGATAATGCCCGTACAGGATATGGCTTTGGTAAACTGCCCTGCTTGATAAAGGGCATTTTGGCCGTTGGTTCCATCCAACACCAGCAACACCTCGTGGGGGGAACCGGGTATTTTGCGTTGGACAATGCGGTGAATTTTCTCCAGCTCACGCATTAGGTGGGTTTGGGTATGCAGCCTTCCCGCAGTATCGAGAATAACGACATCGATTTTTTTGGCCAAGGCCTTTTCGCAAGTATCGTGGGCGACGCTGGCAGGATCCCCTCCCGTTTGCCCTCTAACGATTTCACAACCAATCCGTTGAGCCCAAGTGTTAAGCTGTTCCACGGCAGCCGCCCGAAAAGTATCACAGGCCCCGACCACTACTGTTTTTCCTTCTTTTCGAAAACGATTAGCCAATTTGGCTATCGAAGTCGTTTTCCCTGATCCATTGACCCCGGCAACCAAAATAACAGTTGGCCCCTCCGTGGCTTGGGCGATTTCCAATTTTTCCGAGGGCAACATTTCCAGAAGGGTTTTTCTAACGAAACCGGCCAAGTCGGGACCTATTTCTTTGTCGAGAAAAGCGGCCTCCACATGTTTGACAATTTCTTTTGTGGCAGTGGCCCCAACATCCGCCAAAAGGAGTCGCTTTTCCATTTCCAACAAGAAGTTACGATCAATCCGCCCCTTACCCGTGAAAAGGCCCGCGATTCCAGAAAACAAATCTCTGGTTCGAGCCAATCCGGATTTTAATCGTTCATAAAGTGAAAGGAACATTTCGCTTTTTCAGTGCCTCCAAGAGAGATTCGAGTTCTTCGCCACCAATGTTTGTTGAGCCGGGACAACGGTTCCCCGGGCCATGGCAATCGCTGCCTCCGGTGATGAATAGCCCATGGTATGAGGCCATTTTACGAAGGGTTTTCTTCCACGAATTCTTAAAATCGGGATACTCCGCCTCTAGCCCGGAAATTCCCATTTGCACCAATTCCGGCAACCACTCACCTACCCTGTTTTCGGGAGGATGGGCCCAAGAGGTTATTCCACCCGAATCCCTAACCAATCCTATGGCTTCCTGGGCATGGATTCTTTCTCGGGGAATCCCAACAATCGAAGGATCATTTAGATACCGATCAAAGGCTTGCCGTAGCGAAGTAGCATGTTTTTCGGCAATGAGGATTTCCGCTACATGCCTTCGACCAAGGGCTACCCCGGCTTGGCTCCATGGTTTGCCCAAATCACCATTCAAGTATTTTTCGAGTCCGGCTAACCCTCTGGATTTCAGCTTTTCAAGAATGGAAAGGAATCGTTCCCGCCTTGAGTTCCGATAGGCTTCCAGTCGATCAAAAAGGGCCGAAGGAATAGGGTCGATCCAATAAGCCAAAATATGAATCTCTTTTTGGTGGATTTCGGCCGTAATTTCCACACCGCAAATGGGCGTCATTTTGCGAAACCTTGCGGCGGGTGCCCATTCTTCAAAAGCGCCCAAGGTATCATGATCGGTAATGGCCATGACGGTTAGCCCGGCCCTGGCACAAAGGTCCACCAATTCCCCATAGGAGTATTGGCCATCGGACCAAGTACTGTGCATATGAAAATCAGCCCGACCGTGGGAAACAGGACGGCCCAACGAGGCTAGAAGCGTCGTCATGGGAGATCCCCGAGTCATCCCCCGTTTTCTCCGACAGAAACCAAACTTTCCGGAACCTTTTGGGCCAACTCACCGATTCGGCCGGGAATTCCCCTCCAAAGTCGATCTAATACCCCATTGACAAACTTGGTCGAATCGGCGGATCCAAACTTTTTGGCCAATTCCAGTGCCTCATCGACAATCACGCAACCCGATGTGTCCGGTTGAAATAAAAGTTCAAAGGCTCCCATTCGAATTATGTTTCGATCCACGCCGGTCATGCGTTCAAGCCGCCAGTTTTCCGCCGCACTTCTGATACGCTCGTCGATTTCTCGGTGGTGGGCTCGGGTACCCATGATTAGCTGCCGACAAAAGACCCTTTGTTGGTCTTCCTTAAGGCGCTCCCCTAGAAACCCCTCAAAGAGAAAGGGCGAACGCCTAGGACATTCAAATTGAAACAGTACCTGAAGGGCTACCTCCCGGGATTTGGATCTTCGGCGGGTACTCATGGATGCTTTATTTATCCTGGATGGTCCAACATGGGGATTGGTTTTTGAGCTAGGGTAGGTTCAACCGCCAATGCGGGTGAAAAGATTAACCATTTCTAAAAGAGCGAGGGCCGCGTCGTACCCTTTGTTGCCGGCCTTTAAGCCTGAACGGTCCAAAGCCTGTTCCGTGGTATTGCATGTAAGGACGCCATGGGCAACAGGGTATCCCAAATCCAACGCGATACGGTTAAGACCTTGTGTGGCGGAATGGGCAATGTGGTCATAGTGATCGGTATCGCCACGGATAACCGCACCCAAGGCAATAAGGCCCACAAATCGACCGGTTTTCAAAGCCTTTTGGGCGGCTTGGGGGACTTCAAATGCTCCTGGAACACGAATAATGTCCACATTCGCTTCGGAAATCCCGTGGCGGCTGAGGGCTTCCATCGCGCCGTTCACCAGTTGGTTCACTACCAATTGATTGAAACGACTGGCGACAATCAAGATCCGACCTTCTATCGGAACAAGCGTTCCCTCATAAACCACCGGCATGATTTGATACTCCCGCTCTTGTTCTTATCCTAGGAGAAATCAGCTTCCAAGGGTCTGAAGGAACTCGGTATTGGTTTTGGACTTGCTCAAACTTTTAATTAAAAGCTCCATGGCTTCGATTGGGTTCATGTCGGCTAGGACTTTGCGCAAAATATAATTGCGCTTTAGGTCTTGGGCCCCGATGAGAAGTTCCTCTTTTCGGGTTCCGGACTTATTGATGTCAACGGAAGGATACACCCTTCGGTCCACCAAACGGCGATCTAGGTGTAGTTCCATATTTCCGGTGCCTTTGAATTCCTCAAAAATCACTTCGTCCATTCGGGAACCGGTATCCACCAAGGCTGTTCCCAGAATGGTAAGGCTGCCCCCTTCAACGATATTTCGTGCCGCCCCAAAAAAGCGCTTGGGCTTGTAAAGTGCAGTGGCATCAACGCCACCAGAAAGGATCTTACCGCTGTTGGGTACCTCGGCGTTATAGGCCCTGGCTAGCCTTGTGATCGAATCAAGGAGAATCACCACATCCTGTTTCTCTTCCACCAACCGCTTGGCTTTTTCAATGACCATCTCACTAACTTGAATATGTCGTGAGGATGGTTCATCAAAGGTGGAACTGATTACTTCGGTACGGGGGCCCTTGACGGATCTCTCCATATCAGTGACCTCTTCAGGTCGTTCGTCAATAAGTAGGACAAAAACATAACACTCAGGGTGATTCTGGATAATCGATTTGGCGATTTGCTGGAGCAAGACGGTTTTGCCGGTCCGTGGGGGCGCGACAATGAGCCCCCGTTGGCCCTTGCCCACCGGAGTGATAAGGTCCACAATCCGCATGCTGAGTTCTTCGGGACCGGTTTCCAGCTTGAGGCGGGTCGTTGGATGTTGGGGAGTCAGGTCCTCAAACATGATCAAATTGGCATGATGTTCGGGGTCGGTGCGGTTGATCGCTTCCACGCGAAGGAGGGCGAAGTAACGCTCATTTTCCTTGGGTGGTCGAATTTGGCCGGCAACCATGGTTCCCTGACGAAGGCCGAATCGCCTGATCTGAGCCGGAGAAATATAAATATCATCCGGACAAGAAAGATAATTCGCATCACTATTGCGCAAAAAGCCAAATCCATCCGGCAGGATCTCCAAGGTCCCATCGCCGAACATCAGGCCATTCTGCTTTACTCTTTCTTTGAGGATTTGGAAAATCAGATCCTGTTTCCGAAGGATCCCTAGATTGGCAATCCCCTCATCATTGGCAATTTGCAAAAGTTCAGCCATTGACTTTTGTTGAAGCTCAACGATGAAGGGAACACCCTTTTTCAGATCTTCGTATTTTTTCTGAATTTCACAATCCAAGCCCAGCCCTTGCTCGCTTGTGGAATCGTCTTCAAGAGGTGTCCCGGATGCAAATAGCTCTTCTTCAGATCCACTAATTGGACTACTTTCCGCGTTCCCTTCCTCGCGGATTTGCCGATCATCCGTTTGAAGAGGAGGACTTTCCTCCTCTTCAGGGGTCGATTCCCGGCTGGAAATCTCGCCCCATTCTTCGGAAATCTGGAATTCGTCTTCGACCTCCACAGGGGCTTTGTCCAATTGCTTGGGGTTTGGGTTAGGAATCAGGTCGGTGTCTTGGTCCATTGCCATCGGACTATCCCCGTTAGGTTCAATATCCTCATTCGTGGCTTCAATTGTCGCCTTTTTATTTGCCACTGCGCGACCACGCTTTTTGGGTGTGGTGGCGAGTTCCAAACTTTCGATTGCGCTAGGACTTTGCTTTGTCCGCCCCCGCACCCGTTTTGGAGGGGTTGAGGTTTCATCCCAAACGACTGTGGAAAGCGGACTTTGGCCTTCAGGCCCTAGGCAAGAAGTCATGCCATCTTCCAAAACCGTATCCATTTCATTATCGGTGGGATCGCTGGCAACGGATGGCACCAAGGGCCCAGTTGAGGTGGGCTTGGCGTTTTTTTTCAAAATCTTTTGCTTAGTAGTCATTTCCCTGCTTCCAGACATTTCAACCGTATCCCAATTAGATAAGTAACCGGTTTCGCTTTCCCTAGTGGTGGAAAAACCTTGGATCGCGCCAAGAAGGTCCACCTGATAGTAAAAAGGAGATTCGCCACCAAAGGAACCGCTCAACCCCCTAGGGTTGCAAATGGTCTGAGCCTAAGGAGGAATGCATCCACTTGAGAATTGAGTTGGTCCAATGAACCTGAGTTGTTAATACAATGATCGGCCAGTAGGGCCTTAAAGGTCAAGGGCATTTGAAAGGATTCACGAAGGATTAACATTTCAGG
>SIAL01000249.1 GCA_009691815.1 Gemmataceae bacterium
TCAAGGTGGTAGCAGTTTTGGCGAACCGATTCCATGTCAATTTTCCATTGGTAACCGGCGAATTCCCTTTGGAGGGTTCGGAACATCACCATTTGGCAAATGTCCTTCGATTGAAATCAGGCGTTACCATCACTCTTTTTGATGGCAAAGGTAACGAAGCCAAGGCGATTCTCCTTTCGGTTGCCAAAAAGCATTCCGTGGTAGATGTTACCCATGTTCAATTTCGAGCGGGTGTTTTACCCTTTCGTCTGGTTATCGCCTCAGCACTTCCCAAAGGCGACAGGGAAATGTTCCTCGTTGAGAAATTAACGGAATTGGGGGTTCAGGAAATTATTCCCCTTCAGACGAAACACAGTGTGGTACATCCCAAAGATGCCCAATCCCGTTTGGGGCGCTATGCTTTGGAGGCATGCAAGCAATGCGGTCGAAATCTGCTTCCTATTATTCAAAACCTTACTTCGTTTTCTGATTTTTGTGAAGATGGCAAGGGTACTATTCGGTTGTTGTTACACCCAGGGGCTATTCACTCGGGTGTGGCTTGGGATCATTCGGGAAAGACCCTTCCGGATTTTCGTGTTGCCATTGGTCCCGAGGGTGGCTTTTCCGATGGGGAAGGTGAACAAGCTGTAGCCAATGGCTTTCAAATTTGGTCTCTTACACCAAACATTTTTAGAATTGAAACGGCTGCTTTGGTCGCCGCCATTTCTTTGGCAACAATGGTTAGTCAAAAGACCCCCTAGTGGGAGTTTTATTGGTTCAATTCAAAACCTTTTTCAATGCCATTGCAATATCCGCAGGTTCGGCCATTGCTCCCATCCCAAAGTCCCCGCAAGCCAATGTTTTCTCAACCGGGCATGCAATTTGAATCGGTTTTTCCGCAAGGTTTATTTGTTGGCACGCTTGATTCGACTGGATAGGAGGCTCTGTTTTTCCATTGGTTTGCGCTTCCCAACCAAATAACTTTGCCACCTGACAAAGGTGGGTTGCCGTGAAAGGATTGTTCCACATTCTGGTATTCATAGCGGGGGCAAGAACGACGGGTTTGGATAGATCCCACGCTCGAAAAATCGAAGTTAGCAAGTTGTCCGATATTCCCCCGGCCATTTTTGCCAAGGTATTCGCATCAAGCGGCGCAATCAAAAGCGCATCCGCCCAATCCCCCAAAACGATATGAGGAATCTCTTGACCGTTGGTGTAATGGGTTCCTGGCCACTCGTTTTGATCGGTCAAAAAATAGGTGGACTGATTTTTCAGTTCGGTGAGATCCTCTGGATCCAGAAAATATTGCGCGGAACGGGTGGCGACAATTGCCAATTCATGTTGGTGAACAAGTAAGGCCTTCATCAAGGCAATGGCTTTGGTTGTTGCTACCGAACCGGTTAACCCCAATACGATTTTGGACATTTAAAAGGGCCTTGGCAATTGGGATTGGAAATGGTCGAGAATCCTTCTTGAAAGCTCATTTCGAGGAATTTGCTTGGGACTAGGGCTTTCTGGATTTTCTGCTTTATTGAAAACCAACCATGCCGAATTTTGATGTCCCTCCCAAGTGTTGGCAACCACTAGGTTACAACCGTTTCGACAGAGGGACTCCTCCGCGGTTGCCAAAAGCTGGATTGGGTCGGTTTCCAATTTGAAGGAGGCGAGATACCCTTTGAACCGCCAATCCGTTCGAATTTTGGCCAAAAGCCTTGGTGCTGGTTTTAATACAACCGTAAGGGAATTAAGGTGGCCGGGAATTTTGTGTTGACAAGATATTGGAATTGCTGATTCTTTGGATTCTGCCCTATTCACATAATCCAAAACATAATCCGACACTGCGGCTGAATGAATTACTCCGCAAGGTTTCCTTTGGGTTATTGTGGATTCCATCAACTTCCCCAATTCGGTCACACTTTCAAACCGCTGGGTGGGGAATGGAAAATTAGATTCCGGAAAGAGTCCACGGGCCAAATGGAGTTCCACATTCCAGCCCCTGTTGTGGGCATCCCATGCTAAGGTAAGGCCGGTGTTTCCGCTGGCTCGATTCGTCAAAATGCGGACGGGATCAATGGGTTCACTTGTTCCCCCAGCGGTAATCAAAAGGAAAGGGGTCATGGAGGGGATCCTCCCCTTTTGGAAATGGAATTTCCGGGTTCAGGAATATTGACCCGGGACATCATTTCCATCATTTGAAACTCAAAGTCGTTTTGCTCTGATTCCAAGATCTGTGCAAATCCAATGGCTTTGGTTGGTTGGGCTTTGTCTGCCAAATAGGCTTGAATCATGTCTTTTCCACCGGGATGAATCCGTATTAACCAGTATACCCAAGCCCAGCTTTCCCGGTACTCCTCCCTGCCCATTTGATTCACGGAAGTCAATGATTCAAGCCACTTAAGATTGGGAATTCGCCCCCCCGACCAATCCGATTGAATGTCACCCAAATGGGCCCGATTAAGTCCTAAGCAATTCGGTTCATTTTCGAAATATTCCGCGATTCCTTCGTCAATCCACAGCGGAACAGTTCCAAAGGCACTATGTAACATCGCGTGGGTGAGTTCATGTCGCAGGTCTTGCAAAAGCCGGTCGCTGCGAAGGGTCAAGACCTGCATCTCCTCGGCGAGGCCTCCTGCCCGTTTCTTGGCAAAAAAGTAGGCTCGCCTTTTAGGTAGCCCGGGATAAGTGGTATCTAAGTAGTTTCGAAAAGATTGGCTGTCGGAAAAAATGTATACCTTTACCCATTTTTGCTGGGGAGGAATTCCAAGTTCTCGGGCCAATTCCAAAGGCAATTTTTCCAGCGATTCAAAGAGAATTTTGTCGTCGTGAAGGTCCTCATCCGTGAAAATTAAGCACCGGCCTATCCGGGTCCTCAACGAGCTAGGTAAATCATCCTTGGCCCCTAAACAAGCTCGAACCACGGAAGTCTGGCCAATCGGACTTTTTGTTTTGGCAAAATGGCATCCTGAGGTTCCTAATGGGTAGAGAAAAAGCCAAAACCCAAGGCACAAAGAGGCAACCATAGGAGAATGTGCTTTCATTTGGTGGGATTTAGCAATCCGGCCGGTTTGATGCAATAGCGTTTTCAAAAACTCAACCCAAAGGTCTGCCAGTGGCCTTTCGAGAGGTGATCCGTTGCAAAGCGTGATATTCGATCAACCTCCAAGTGGTTTTGTATCGTTTGAGGTTCCATTCTTTCCTTGGCAAGTAGGTTTTCAGAAACCGCATTCGATCCTGATTAGTAAGGTGGGGATTATTCCAAAAACTCCCCGCAAGTCGAGCGAGATCCTTCATCCTTCGTGAGTTTTTTTGGACCCACAAATGTCCCATCCCACCCAAGTCAACCCAATATTGTTCTCCTTTTTCATCGATCATGATGTTGGCGGCTTTCATATCGCGGTTGAAAACACCCCTTTGATGAAGGGTCTTAACGGATCGCGCAAGGTCCCTAACCTTAGCTTTAATACCGTTTGGATTGTTACAATTGATTTCTAACCAATGATCGAGTTGTTTTGCCGTAACAAGGTCCTCGGTGAGGATAATGCTTTGGCGAGTCGTATGGTCCATGAACCAGGCAAAGATTTTTGGAGTGGGCAACATCCTAAGGCGCAAAGCGTTGGCCCAAAACCATTGGGCTTTGGCGGGATGGAATCCCAAAAACCTTTTGAGGGAAGATAGTAGGTCCGTTTTCCAGGGAATGACCTTGATGATGATGCCATTACCTTGCCATTCTGTCCGGTACACCTTCGAAGAGGGGGAGGACTTAATTGTGACCAGGTTGTCCCTAAATGTGCTTTGCAACCGCAGGTTTTGTGCAATTTCTATGGCTGCTGGGATAAATGTGCCAAGCGAATGACCGGATAAACCTTTAGACCTAATTTTGGCAAATCGGCGGTGATTCCCTTTGATAATGTTGGTTTCATGGCGAACCCAAAACCGATTTTGCCTTGATGCGGCTAGATCGCTAATCTCGGTCCAACATTTTTTGAAATCCCTTATGGAAGTAATCTGGACATAATATTTTAGAAACATGGCCAAGTCAGCCATGGAAATGCGTAAATTTGCCCACATGGCCCACGCCGCTAAGTCATCTTTTCGATGTTGAATCGTGGGATTACGAATGCGAGTTGGATGGTGGATATCGATTACCAAAAGCTCGTGAGATTCCTTAATAATTAGGATATTTCCAGGATGAGGATCCGGGTGGAAAAGGCCATTTTTGTGCAATTGGGCTATCAGGGAAGCCCAATTGCGGGCGACTTTGCTTTTTTCCTGATTACTGGTCCGGTTCCATGAGGATTGCCAATAGTCTTCCAAAGTCAATGACCCATCCCGGGTTCGCGTATAAAGGATACTTTCGCCGAAGCTTTGGGATTTCTCCGCCCATGCCAAAGGGATAAGGCTGTTGATTCCTTTATGGTAAAGTTCAAGGAGGACTTTGAATTCCATTTTGGATTTACAGGGTCGAAATAGCCTTCTTAATTTGGCCCGAAAGTTATGCAAAAAATTGGTTTTGGCGTAAATGTCCGCCCCGGATTGGCAAACCCGTTCAACCTTGCGATGGTGCCCTTTTTTAATAACCAAACAGTCCGGGATTTTTTGTTGGAAATGCTCACAAATCAGTTGCCTTTCCGCGGTCGTTGCACCCGGGGCAAATTCCACTTTCCAACCCGATACTTCCTCCATCGGTTTCCTACCTAGTTCAGTCCAATAATGAGCCTTAAATGGTTTTTTTTTGGCCAAGGTCGTTAAGAATTTTCGCCCAAGCTTCGAACCCCGCCCTAATGGAATATCTCTCCTCGACGACTGCCCGGCCGGCCTGACCCATGGTTCGGGCCTTTTCTGGATTGTCCCTAAGCCAACGAATGGCGTCTACCCATTCTTCGGGAGATTTACATAAAAAACCATTGACTCCTTGGGTGATCATTTCCAAATGAATCCCAACCGGGTTCGCGACCACAGGCAATCCAGATGCCATGTATTGCAGGATTTTTAGGCCACATTTGCCGCGACTCCACGGGTCGTCCGGGATCCAACTGAGCCCAACATGGGAACTCGCAAGGTCTTGGGCTTCGGTGGTTTTAGCCCAAAGCTTTCCTTCAAACTTTAACGAGTCCCATTTGGGAAAGCGGTCGCAGATGACTCGGAAAATGGCCTCATCGACCCCTTGGCCAATGGTGTTCCAAAGGGGAGTTTGGTTTTCCATCCCTTGAAGGGTACTTGAGGAACCAATCCAGACCAAATAGAGAGGGTCACTCTTTTCCCGTTGGTAATTATTGGCTGGATAAAGGCTTGGGTTAATGCATGTTGGAACAATATAGGTTTGGGAATGGGAACGAAACTCCCGGGCCCTTCCGGCAAGGTAGTGATTTCCGGCAACAACCACATCCGCCGCTTCCATCATTGCCTGAAAACAAGCCAATCTTTTCCGATCATAGAAACCCTTGGGGTGGTACGAGTCACGAAGGAAAACCGCATCGTCAAAGTCAAATAGGAGGTTGGATACACGCGATTTTAGCCACCGTGTTTGCCATCCTGGAAGGAGTTTGCGTTGGAGGAGGAGGT
>SIAL01000250.1 GCA_009691815.1 Gemmataceae bacterium
GATTCCCAAAGTAACATCGGCCCGAACGCTTCCCATCAACCCTAAGGCAACAAACAGCAAGGCAATTTGTAGGCGCATCATACAATCCTCGATAGACACTTGGACACAGAGTCTCTGATTACGATAGTTCTTCCTCGGAGAACCGACAAGGTATAATCCTTGCGATTATGGAATATTTCCCGTTCCCCCCCGCTAGGGTAACTTTTCCAACCAAAACCAAGACCATTCGATCTAAATCCTCAACCATTTTTCCCACCGCATGTAAATCTGGGCAATTTGGTAGGGTTGTATAAGTTCAAGGATTGCAGCTGGGGTTTACTTGGAATCGACACAAAAGACCCTGTTTTGCAGCTGGAAAATCACTCCCTTTCCCTGTACCGATCCCTCCAGCAAATCCTAACCGGTAAATCCCACCGCGGCATTTTCATTGATTACCGAGCTATCCTAAGCTTGATGGAACCCCCATGGCCTGTTTCCAAGCAACGGCTTCCGACCGCAAACCTGACCCCCTCTCCCAAGTCTAAAGGAGTGGCTTACGGCGGCGTTTGAAGAGCGCCCCAATGGCTCCCGCCGCAAGAGCAAATGCAGTCAAAATCATGGTGCTTGGCTCCGGAACCGAGGTAGAATCATAATACAGAACGATTGCCATACAAACCCTTGGTTCCATGTCCCCAGACCATCAAGTGCGTAAGTCCTATGAGGGTAAACCTATTCGACTTCCAAAATGACAGCTTGAAGCTTTCCCATCACCCTTAGCACCGGCAACAACGGCGCCAAGGTTTGGGTGTTTTTCCACGAGTGGTCGCAAATCTTGATGTGGCCAGGGGTCAGGCCCTTGAGTCCAAATATCGGATCAAGCCCTCGCCATTTGCCGTCAATCATAACTTCCATCCACATATGAAAGCCCAAAATCGCGTTGGCCGATTGGTCAACATAGACCAGCCCAAGGGCCGTGCGGCTGGGAACCTCCACGGCGCGGCACATCGCCGCCGCTAGCATCGCGTGTTGGCGGCAATCCCCCGTAAGGGACTTGGCGACTTGCGAGGCGGTGGCAAAACCCACCTCGCTTGAAACCTTCATCTTTTTGTTAACAAATTGTTCGATTTTAACCGCTTTTTGCCACGGATCGGTTTCACGCCCCACGGCCAATATCGCCAATCCCCGGACCGTCGCATCGTCGCTATCCAAATAGTAGCAGGCTTCTTTGAACTCTCCCGATTCCGGGACGGGCTTGGTGTCTCTGGATTCTTCCCGGCCCGATTTGACCGTTAGCACAACGGTTCCCCGATCCGCCGGGCCGGCCGATTGACGGTCGTCTTGGCTAAAAGCGGACGCCGGGTTTTCTTCGTCGGCAATGGTCATTTTCCATTTAATCCGATTTGCCGTGGTAATGTCCGGAATCCTCTTGGCCAATACGATGGTCGAACCGGTGCCCAAATCCGGCAGCAATTCCGGGGTTAGGCCCGGTTTGGTCGAAGCCTCTTTGGTGGACCGAAAAAGGTGGAGCGCCCCCATCCCGGGCATCTCCGTTTTCGAGCGAAGCGTTTCGTAATTCTCATCCACCCAAATCGCCTGCGAAGGTAGTTTGAGCGGTTGTCCCAAAATCTTGATCGGTTCGGGGATCACATCGACCCGTAATAGTTTCCGGGTCTTTCGTTCCACCTTGGAGGGGTCGGCTTTGTCCGCCACAAATACATCGATTTCCTCCATCTGGCCTACCTTGGCCTCGATGACCGTGGTCATGAGCAGGCTCGCCTCGAACGATTTGTACTTGATGGAATCGCCCGGTTTGGCTTTTTTCTCCCGCAAAAGAGCCTCTTGCTTGCGCGGCCCGAGCGCTTCGGGGTCGAAGGAAATCTCCCGCTCCTTTTCCGCACCAGGGGCTTTCACAAACATTTTGTTTCCCTCCACCCGGGCGGTCGTTAGGGCCTCACCCATGTCCAGATGCTGGGTCAGGGTCATGGCAAGGATCTTCCCTTGGGCATCCTCGGTGGTGGTGGTGTCCATCCGGGTGGTCACCACGCTGCCATATCGTTTAATCTGGAGATTCATATTCAGCGAGGTGATGTAGGCATCACCGGACTGTTTATCGAGTCTGGTTTTGAACCAACCCGAATGGGCCCCGGAGAGATACGCCGCGTCATAGTGTTCCGAGATTTTCTTTGACTTAATGGCGTCTTGAGCAAGGGTTAACTTTTGCGGGCCAAAATGGGCCAGCAAAACAAGTGCGGTTATCCCAAACAAGGCAAGACGGCTCGGTTGATAAAAACCGCTCCATTGACTTGTTGGCCGAGGACAGGTTTTGTGTGGCGTAGCCATGATTCATCCGTTCGATAATGTGGTTTCAATCAGTCTATGGCCCGGTTTTCGACTGGTAATGCCCCGTTTCCAATTGGTTCAATCGCAATCCCAATCCTTTTCAGGCAAGGGGAAGGTTGGAGTCCGCTTGGCAGAGTTTGTCATGCAGAAACCGAACCTGCTCGGCTTCGGGGGCAAGGGTTGAACTTCCCAAGGCCTCGAAAAAGCGACACGAGGCAAATTGCGGGGCAAGCTGGTCATATTTTTCCACCCATTGAGCCCTTGCGGGAAGTTTGTCCTCGGCAATGGGCCACACACCCGGTCGGGGACGGAGTGGATGGTTGATTCCGATACGCCACGGCTTGGGGCTGACCCTAGCGCGAAAACAGTTTTGGTTCTTGCACATGCGGACATAGATCGGGTCGGCGCCCACCGCCTGAAAAAACGAGACCACAGCCGGTTCATTGGGTTGAAAGGTTTTGTGCAACGCAAGGGTCCGCCAACCCGCGGGGGTTTCATAAACACGCAAGTTCCACTCGGGATGTTCGGTGGCAAAGTGCCTGATCCTGTCCAATCCCACCTGCTTGGCCCCACCCCGATTGCCCAGAAACAGCTGGTGGATCGGTCCTGTAACCATCGGCCCCACCACCGCCATTAGAAACCCGACGGCCCACAACTTGGGTATTACTATGGAGCAAAGGACGACCCCAAAAAGAACAAGGATCGCATCCACCCCAATATAAAACGCCAACGACGGCTTCTCGTCGCTTTCAAAATCCACATCGGCAAAGAGCACATTGGGCGTATTGAGACAGACGGCGCCATACAGGTTTCGGGTGAGAATCGTTTCGTCCAAACGACCAAGAATTTCCTCGCGAATGGGGACGCCATCGGCTCCGTTGTAGGATTTTTTGGTTTCGCGAAGAACCGTTTTCAACCCCAAGGCAAGCTGTTCGCTCGCCTCATCCAACCTCTGTTGGGCATGGACACTCGCCGCTTCTAAACTCTCATCGGACCAACCAAACCGCCTAAGAGAGACACTTTTTTGACCGATAGTTTGTTGAAGCGTTGCCTCCGCCCAAAATTGGGGAACGATCACTGGCACCCTCCTTACAAATGGAATGGATCAAAAAGTTACAGCTTGCCTTTTGGTCCCAAACCAAATTGACGAACGAACTCGGCGTGAACCCTGCCGTTGGTTGCCAAAAGGTCCGGGATAAACGGGTCAAAAGCATTCCCCTTGACCGAAGTAATTGTGCCGCCCGCTTCCTTGACGAGGATGGCCCCCCCCGCAACATCCCAGGCGTGGCCCTCAAGTGCATAAAACGCATCACAGCGACCTGCGGCTACATAAGCTAGGTTTAATGCCGTGGACCCGGTCCGTCTAAGGGCCTGAACCCGCCATGACCAATGCTCCCACCAGCCCAAAAGTTCTTCCTTGCCCATCAAATTGTAAGGAAACCCGGTGGTCACCAGCGACTGTTCGGGAGTTTGGGCATTGCTAGTTTGCACCCGCTTGCCATTGATCCAAGCCCCTCTTCCTTTGGCCGCGTGGAAAAGTTCATCCCTTATCGGATCGTAAATGGCGCCAACGACGATCTCGCCGTCCGCCACCAGCCCAATGGAGGTGCAATAAAAAGGAAAGTCATGGGCATAGTTACTGGTGCCGTCGATCGGGTCGACGATCCAAGTGGGGGGAGAACCAAGGGGCGGGGCCTTTTCTTCCATGCCGCCCTCCTCCCCCAAAAAATGGTGCCGGGGAAAACGACCCAAGAGAAACTCTTGCAGCACTTTCTGGGACTCGATATCGGCGTCGGTCACCAGATCAAACCGCCCCTTTTCCTTGACAGAAAACTTGCCACTCCAGCGCCTTAATACCTTGCCCGCTTCATGTGCCGCGTCTTTGCCCGCCTGATACCATTGATCCAATTCGCCATCCGTAAACGCCATCACCCACTCCTTAACTGTCTATTGTCCAAGGTCCACTCGACCGTATTGGGCAAACGCAAAACAGTGATCCCCGATCAGCACCGATGTTGCCTTTGTTGCAAATACCCCATCAGCGCTTTGTCAAAGTTGACACTCGTATCAATGGGAACATAGTCGATGTTTGACCGTGCCAATTCATTGGACAGTTCCTTGCGAAACGCCTCCATGGTCGCGATATAGTCCGCCCGAACGGCACGGGCATCAATGGTCATCTTGTCTGTTGTTTCAATGTCATGAAACTCGGTGAGGTGGTCAAAGGGAAAGTGAATTTCCGCCTCGTCGAGTACATGAAACACGATGACTTCGTGTCCGGCAAAGCGCAACCTCCGCAGGCCGTCGATAACGGGTTCGGTCTCGGTGAGCATATCCGAAAAAAGCATGACCAGACTTTTGTGCCGCATGAGAGGTTGCAGTTGTCTGAGTGCCGCCCCCGGGTTGGAAACACCACCCGGTTTCAGGCCACCCAAAAGGGATAGCATGGCGCCCAGGTGACTTCGTTTGGATTTGGGGGGAAGGCTTTGGTGGATTTTGTCGTTGAAAATGGCCAAACCCACAGGGTCCTGTTGACGGATCATTAGATAAGCCAAGGCGGCGGCCAAGCTCACGGAATAATCAAACTTGGTCATTTGTTGACGAAAGGTCCAGCCCATGGAGCCCGAGGAGTCAAGCACCATCCAGCCGGACATATTTGTCTCGGCCTCAAACTTTTTGACATAATACTTCTCTGTTTTGGCGTAGACATTCCAATCAATGTCTTTGATGTCGTCACCCGGATTGTATTTTCTGTGTTCTGAGAATTCGACCGAAAAGCCATGATTGGGGCTGGCGTGCAGGCCGGAAAGAAACCCTTCCACAATAAACCGTGCCCTAAGGTCCAGCCTTTCCACCTGGCGGATGACATCGGGGCGAAGGTATTTTTCGAGGGTGCTCAAATTAAAACTCCTCCACGAGGAGGGTACCGTTTTTGTCGAAAAACCCCGCTTCATCGATTTGGAAAATGCCGTCAATTTCCAGGGCAAGGTGTTGGGCCATACCGTGCATTAACCTGTCCAAACCCGACTCGTCCGCATGATCAATAGGGCGGCGCAGGGTGATTATTTGTTGAGAGAGGGCAACTTTTACCATAGTGGAATGGGCGTTGGGCGAATAGTCACAGGTCTCTATATAAGCCGCCCAAGTATTTAGATCAGCCCGCACCTCGGGGTCGGTTGCGGCATAGGTTTCAATGGTTAAGGGCGACCCTTGCCCCCA
>SIAL01000251.1 GCA_009691815.1 Gemmataceae bacterium
ACAGGCAATTCACGGTGCCCACATTGAAGCCGGATTTGGTGCATTCGGCCCGTTTGGGGTTTGATTTCAAGCAAGGCCCATTCCGATTCCTGCCCCAAAACCCGTACCTTGGATTCAGCTCGCTTCGATCCGGGTGAGCCCTCCTCCACCACCAGTCCCCTTGCCTCGCCTTCGACTTTGGCGAGATGCTCAATCCAAGTGCATTCCTCGTCGTTGGAGGGGAGTTTGGGGCCGGTGGGTACAATGGCCCAATAGGTTTTCTCTACTTGCCGATCCCGAAATTGCTCTGCCAACCGAGCTGCTGCCTTTGAGCTTTTTGCGAATAAAAGGACACCGCTAACAGGCCTGTCTAGCCTATGGGGGATGCCTAGGTAGACCTTGCCTTCGGTCTTATTTTTGCTTTTCATTAGCCAACCGCGGGCATAGCACTCCTCCGAGTCAGGGACATGGGCGGGGGCCTGGGTTGGTAGGCCCGCAGCCTTGTTCACAACAAGGCAATGATTATCCTCAAAGAGGATCTGCATAAAAGAACATTCCCGATAATAAAAGTTTGGGGTCAGGCGTTTTCAATCGGTGGAAAATTACCGACACTTGCCCCTTTGAGCTTGGTTCGGAGGAACTCAAGGGCTTTTTCCATCACCCGGTCCTTGAAATCTTTGGGAGCCAAACGGGGATTATCCTTTTTGGGCTCGGTTTCTACAAGGGTTCGGGGTTTTTTGCCATTGCGGAGAATGTCCTTGTCGGCCCGCCAAAGAAAATAGTTCCGAAACTCCTCCGGGGAAAGTTTTACTTCCATCCCTTCGCTTGGTTTCACGCCCCATTCATCGGTCTCTTTGCTGTCAGGAAAGCGATGAATGTTTTTGCCATTGGGTCGCCAGTAAGAGGCGGTTGTCAGCTTGAGGGCGCTTTGACGGCCTTCCATTTCAATCACATTTTGAACGCTCCCTTTGCCAAAGGTCCGCTCGCCAATGACGATAGCCCGTCCGCTGTCTTGGAGGGCGCTGGCAAGAATTTCACTGGCACTAGCGCTGGACCGGTTAATTAAGACGGCCATCGGGTGCTGATCCACGGGAAGAAAAATGGTTCCGTCCCCTTTGGCATCAAATGATTCTTCGGCCATACCTCGTCCCCGAGTGCTGACAATCCGCCCTGAAACGATGAACATATCCGCTATTTCCACCGCGGATCGCAACAATCCACCCGGGTTGTTTCTTAAATCCAAAACCAAGCCGCGCATTCCTTGTCCTAGCAGGCTATCCATGGTTTGACGCATTTCTTTCGCGGCGGTTTCGCTGAAATTGGTAATTCGGATGTAGCCGATTTTTGCCTCCTTATCGAACATAAAATCCCAGGCCTTGCCATCTGGCATACGGGTGTCCCCAAGCACTGCGGCGAGGCTAATGATGGCTCGTTTAATGGTGATATCAATCGGGTCCTTATCCCCTTCATGGAGGATGGATAAGGTGATTGGGGTATCAGGTTCACCCTGAATCAGGTTGACCGCATCGTTTACAGGTATGTTTTCCGTTGGCTTGCCTTCGATTTTTACAATCAAATCTCCCGCAATGATGCCCGCTTCATAGGCCGGGGTACCCACCATCGGGCTTATGACCTTAAGGAGGTTGGATCGGGGATCCCGGGTGACTTGAACCCCAATGCCCCCATAACGACCCTTGTTGGTGGAATTGAACTGTTTGTAATCTTCGGGATTGATGTAGGAAGAATAGGGGTCCAGACGCTCCAGCCCCCCATTGATCATGTCCTCGACCAGTTGTCGTTCGCGCTCAGCGTCTAGGGGCTTGACATAGCGGTTGCGAACCTCATGGAAGACATCCACCAACAGGCGGACCATGGCATAGTCCCTGTCCTTCTCCTTGGAAGGGGAGTAAGCAAATAAGGCCAAACCGAGGGCGGCGGTAGCGAGGATTCCCAACAGCCAACTGAAATTTTTGCGCATCATTAAGGCCTACTCCGATGGGGGTCTTTGTCATGGTAAGGGGAAACCGTTCGCCAAGGCGAGAGAATTTCCGGGTTACCCACGGGAAGAAATCGCGGTCGGTAATATAAAGGTGACCTCGATTTAGGACATGAGGTTCCAAATCTCTTGAGATGTTACATTTTAGGGGCGGATCGCTTCCTTGAAACCAAGTCAGAGTTAGGGCAAAAGTTTGCCGTTTCAAAGAAAATGCGGATAAGCCCCCCGCCATCGGTTCAAAGGGACTTAAAATCCATTTTTTTTGCCTCAAAATCCTCAATTTACCTATTCAATTTATTTTTTTGACGATACAATGAGCGAAATGGGTGCCTTGAACTGGGTGTAAGGGCATTTGTGGCTACAAGGAGATAACACTATGTATAGTTTAGTAATTGCAACTCTTTTGACCGCCGGTGCCGAAACCCCTGATACTCATCGGCTTCGTCCTGTGCGAGTCTACTCGGGTTGTTACGGCTGCTATGGCGGGTACGCCGTTCCGGTGCGCGCCTATTATCGCCCTCCCGTTGTTTACAGCTCCTGTTTTGGGTGCTGCGGGGGGGGGATGGTTTACAGCTCCTGCTTTGGCTGCTATGGCGGCCAAGTGATTACGGAAAGGGTGGTGGTGGAATACCAACAACCTCCTGTCCAAATGAAGGTTCAACCCCCCAAAGCGCAATCCCCATCCCCTGCGAAAGATCAGGCTCCCAAAGGCCAGGCTCCCGGTAAGGGAAAAACCGCCTCGAAGGACGCCCCGGCTCGGGTAATGGTTAAGGCACCCATGGATGTAAAAATCTATGTAAATGGCCAACTCATTCGTCGCCAAAATGATGAACAAGTCCTTCAAACCCCAGAACTTTCGGCGGGGGAAGCTTTCCACTATGAGATTGTGGCTCGCCGCGAGGGTGATGACGCCTCGGTGGTCATTGAGCGCAAAATTTCCGTCGAAGCTGGCCGTGAAAGCATTCTGGATCTTTCCCGCGAGTTTTCGAGCCTTGCCAGTCGCTAAAGCAATATTTGCTTGAATGTTAAAAGCCCCTCCTTTTGCGAGGGGCTTTTATTTTGGACTTGTACAAAGCTCCAACTTTTAGTGGGTTTCGGCGAAGCTTCGAATTGCCATGAAAACCCTATCCAACCGACCCAAATACACGAATTGAACCCGGTCTGGGTAACCCAATCCCGGGTGGCGTGGTGGTTCCCAATGGATCAGGCAGTTTGGTGTTGGCCACCGGGTTAGATTTTTGCTACTTCAGGATTTCCACTTCGGGGGGGTGCGGTTCAAAAAAGAAGCGAGCAATGGCATATTTCCCCATCGCCCAGATCGCCCCAATGCTGAATATCGTGTTCCAAAGGCGGAAGAACCCGTGAGAAACCATGATATTCCCCCAGCTTTCCTCTGACCCAAGCCACCCGGGGAGTTTGGTGAATACCAACACATCCCAGACAATAAGGGCAATAATGAGAACGGTAAACAAACCGGCCAAGAGGTGCCAAAGCACATAGTCCCAGAATCCCTTATGTTCAAGTTTTTTCAAGCGGTTCGGGGTTCGTGAACGCAAGTCATAGCCACAAGTTAGGCAGATCACATCTTCCGCAGTAGTGAGTTCATTGGCGCAACTGGGGCACCGATGGGATTCTGCATCCCTGTTTACCCCGTATTGGCCATCTTCCTCCTCTTGACCTTGAAAGGCAAAATTTTCCTCCTTGGCCGGTGGAGGCGGAGTGGGTTTGGATGGCGGAGGCGCGGACGGTTTGGCAGGGGGCTTTGCCGTTGGTTTTGCCGTGGCTTTTGGAGTAGGGGCGGTGCTATTATCTTTAGCAGCCTGGGTTTGCAGGATGGTTTTGCATGTTGGACATTGGACCTTGGCTCCAAGGGAAGCATTGGGTATCATCAGGCGGGTTTGACATTTAGGACAGGCAATGGTGGTGTTGTCTGACATGGGTTTAGGCCCGGTTGGATAAAGGATTACCAAGAATACCGACTCCGGTTTTTTACAGCAAAATCCCCTAACAAGCAGGGGAAAATTTGTGGCGGCAGATTTGGAGGAATGAAATTTCATGAAGCATACCTTTGCGGTGTCTTCGATCATTGCAGTAGCAACCTACAACGAGCGAGAAAATCTCCCGTTGTTATTGAGCCAAATCCGCCTCCATGCGCCCACCTCCCACATTTTGGTGATCGATGACAAATCGCCCGACGGAACGGGTCAGTTGGCAGAGCAGCTGGCAGCAAAAATGGGTCGAATTTCGGTGATCCATCGCGCAGGCAAACTCGGCTTGGGTACGGCAATGGTTGCCGCCATGAAATATGCCTTGCACGAGGGTTTTGGCGTGCTTGTCACCATGGATGCGGACCTGAGTCATGACCCCGCTGTGCTGCCCAAATTGTTGGCGGGCCTAGGCGAATACGATGTGATGATTGGCTCGCGTTATGTTTCCGGTGGGGGCACCAAAGACTGGCCCTGGTTACGCAAGTTTTTGAGCAAATCCGTAAACCTCTTGGTTCGTACTCTCCACCGTCTCCCTGCCAAAGATAACAGCGGGGGTTACCGTGCCTATAAGCGGGCCTATTTGGAAAAGGTCGATCTTGACCATCTCCTTTCGGCGGGCTATTCGTTCCAAGAGGAAATGCTTTTGAGGTGCCATCGGGCGGGGGCCCGCATCGGTGAGACTCCGATTCTTTTTGCCGATCGCAGGTTAGGTGCCTCTAAGGTGAATCTCAAAGAGTGTGCCCGGTCGCTAGCCATGCTCCTCTATTTGGGTGTTCCCCGGTTTTTAGGAGGCCCTAATTTGGCCCCCTTAAAAAGTTCCCCCAAAGGACCGTCCCATGAATTTCGTAAAACCGCCTAAAGCTATCGAAACAAAGACATGTTCCCTAGAGTTCCCTTTGGGCCGGGTGGACCTCGATGTTTCCGCTGTCGGTATCCACCAAATCCGTTTGAGTACCGGGCCTAAACCCAAGACCAGATCCCCTCTCCTTGACCCCTATCAACCATTGGTGGCCTTCCTTGAGAATTGGCCAACCTTACCTGCCCCCACCCGCATTCCCTTGGTTATGGAGCCTACCGTTTGGCAAAAAGCTGTCTGGGCCCTCCTGTTGCAAATTCCGGTCGGCGAAACCGAAGCCTATGGCGCAATTGCAAAAAAAATGGGTCGCCCCACCGCCTCTCGGGCAGTTGCAAGGGCCTGTGCCTCCAATAATTGGTGCTTGCTGATTCCATGTCACCGGGTTTTGGGGGCCAACGGCCGAATCTGCGGTTTCCGGGGCGGGATGGAATGGAAACCCAAGCTACTCTGTCGAGAATGGGAATTCTCCATGATTTGAAACAATGGACATACACTCTAAATTTCCCCTTTCCAGCTCTTCGGCAATTCTCGTACAATTGCATTTGAGACCCTTTTTCCAAACCCGTTTACCTTCCTTGGGTTTGCCTCCGTGAAATCACCGTTTTTCTTTGCATTAATATTGGTTATTTCTTGGCGGGAAACTGCCTTGGGCCAGTCGCCATCGCCTTCGGATTGGCCAACCCTTTCGAATACATTTGCCCAAAGGT
>SIAL01000252.1 GCA_009691815.1 Gemmataceae bacterium
GCACCCACCTTGTCGGAGTTGTATTCTCCGGTAACGCGAAACCCGTGTTCAAGAAGTCTAGATTCCACCGTGCGAGCGTAATCGTTGAATTTTTCGCTGACGGGTAGGATTCGAACTTGTTCGGGGGTCAACCAAAAGGGGAACGCTCCGGCAAAATGCTCAATGAGGATACCCATAAACCGTTCCATGGAGCCAAATGGGGCTCGGTGGATCATGACGGGCCGGTGAGCCTTGTTGTCCGCGCCGATGTATTCCAGATCAAACCGCTTGGGCAGGTTATAATCCAGCTGAACCGTGCCCAGTTGCCATTCCCGGCCAATGCAGTCCCGGACGACAAAATCGATCTTGGGGCCGTAGAACGCCGCTTCGCCCTCTTCGGCGGAAAAGGTCATATCCAAGGCCTTAACGATGCGTAACAGCGACGCTTCCGCATTGTTCCAATCTTCTTCGGATCCGACATACTTGTCCGAACCTTTGGCACGCAAACCAATGCGCACACGATAATCGTTTAGGCCCAGCGTTTTAAGCACGAACAGGACCAGCTCGATGTTTTTTTGCAGTTCCCCTTCGACCTGCTCCGGGGTGATGAAAAGGTGGGCATCGTCTTGGGTGAAGCCACGCACCCGGGTCATCCCCGACAGTTCGCCGGTCTGCTCATACCGGTAGACCGTTCCAAACTCGGCCAGGCGCAAGGGGAGGTCCCGATAGCTTCGGCGTTCGGCCTTGTAAATCTGAATGTGGTGCGGGCAATTCATCGGTTTCAGGAGATAACCTTCCTGATTTTCCAACCAGCCCAAAAGGGCTTTGCCCCGTTCGTCTCGTTCGGTTGCTTTTTCGTAGGCCGGAATGGTTATCTGAAATTTCACCAACAGATCCCGGGCAAAAGCATCCACGATGGCAAGCTTTTCCGCTTGGGCCTTGGCCTCGGCGTAACCCGGAATGGAAAGGCTCGCTTGTTCGAGAAACTTTTCCATTTCGATTTCTTTTTCGGGAGACAGGTCCCCTGCCGCGATTCGGTGTTGAAGGAGATCAATTGCCTGGGCCGCGGGGTGTTGGTACAGCGGCGGAAACTGGGAGTCCCGGTAGTAAGGAAAGTGACCGCTGGTTCGGTAAAGGTCCAGCTTGCCAATATGAGGGGTGTAAACAGGGGAATAACCCCGTTTCAGGAGTTCGTCCCGAATGAAATTCTCAAGGATGGTGCGAACCATGGCGCCACGGGGCATCCAAAGGATGAGGCCCGGGCCAACCTGTTGACTGATGGTGAACAGGGCGAGTTGCTTACCCAAAAGCCGGTGATCCCGCTTTTTGGCCTCTTCCATCCGCCTTAAGTGTTCATCAAGCTCTTTTTGCGTGAAAAAAGCCGTGGCATAAAGGCGCTGGAGCTGTTTACGGCTCGAGTCGTTCTTCCAATAGGCACCCGCGATGGAAAGGATCTTAAAGGCAACGACCCTGCCGGCGTGGGGAATGTGCGGCCCTCGGCAAAGATCGACGAATTCCCCTTGGCGATAAAAGCTTAGGAGGGGATATTTATAAAGCTCCCCATCGATGTGTTCGACTTTGTAGTCTTGGCACATTCCCTGTACCAGTTCGCGGCCTTGGGGAACGGTCCGTTCAAACCGTTCAAAGGGTTCGGCCAGGGCGATGATTTTTTTCATTTCCTCCTCGATCTGGGGGAAATCTTCCTCGCGGATCGGGGTGGGAGAATCGATGTCGTAATAAAAACCGTTTTCGATGGGTGGCCCAAACGCCAATTGAGTATTCGGAAACAGCCGCACAACAGCCCGAGCCATGATATGCGCCGAGGAATGACGAAGGACTTCGAGAGAAGCTTCGTCTCGTTCGGTAAGGATCTGTAGGGTTTGGGGCTCGACGGTATCGAGCAAAGGCGCGGATAAATCGACTACAACCCCGTTGACACGGGCGGCAATGGCGGCAAGGGCAAGGCGTTTGCCAATGGATTCGGCAATGTCTTTGGCGGACGAGCCCGAGGGAACGGTTTTTTGGGAACCGTCAGGCAATGTCATAACGGGCATGAGGCACATCCTTTTATCCGGATCGAAGCCCGGGAGGATGGCCCCGCACGGGCCGAGAACCTTTTTGTTTGGAAAGAGTTCAGAAGGACAAAAAGTCCTTAATCATTCACCCACATAGGGGAGCAGGCTGAGAAAACGCGCCCGCTTTACAGAGTCGGCAACCGCTCGCTGGAACGCGGCGCAATTGCCTGATCGCTTGCGGGAGAACATCTTGCCTTGGCTGGTACACATTTTCTTCAAGGTGAAGACATCCTTGTAATCAACGAAAGTGGGGCGAGGGCAGCCCTCCTTGGTGCAAAAACGACAGCGGTTTTTCTTACCAACGAAACTCTTTTTGCGAACCATTGACCACCTAACGCCGTAAGGGATGTTTGCCGAACCATTAGCCTAAAACGAAACAGGGAGGCTGTCAACTGTCGAAGCCATTTGGGGGCAAAATCTTCGCATCATATCTTTAGATACCTATGGTTATCTTTTTTTAACTTTCGGTTGGGTTTCCTCCCTTTATCGGCCCTTTTTTTGGACTTTTTGACCCTTTTCCCTATCTCAACCCGGTATCCAAGGTGTTTGGCACCGGTTTTTGCCAAGGTTTTTGTTTCGCCGACCTTTTTTCGGCGGCTACACGGGAGTGAAGGCGACCCTTATGAGTCACAAGTATGTTTATTATTTCGGCGGCAGCTCCGCCGACGGCGATTCCAAGATGAAAACCCTTTTGGGAGGCAAAGGTGCCAACCTCGCGGAAATGGCCAGAATCGGCCTTCCCGTTCCCGCGGGATTTACGCTTACCACCGAGATTTGCACCTATTTTTACGAGCATGGACGGACCTATCCCCCCGAACTTCGGGCCCAAGTAAATGAATCCGTCGCCAAAATGGAAAAGGAAATGGGGGCCAAGCTCGGCGATCCCAAGAATCCCCTCCTTGTTTCGTGTCGATCCGGCGCCAGAGACTCCATGCCGGGCATGATGGACACGGTCTTAAACATTGGTTTGACCGAAGCCACCCTCAAAGGCCTGATTGCAAAGACGGGCAATGAGCGATTTGCGTGGGATACTTACCGCCGCTTTGTCCAAATGTATGGCGATGTCGTTTTGGGTCTCAAACCCCAGTCCAAGACCGAAATCGACCCTTTTGAAAAAATCATGGAAGAACTCAAACACGAGAAGGGCGTGAATGAAGACAACCAGCTGACGGTATCACACCTTCAAGAACTGGTAGCCCGCTTTAAAAAGGCGGTCAAGGACCGAACCGGGCAGGATTTCCCGGAAGATGCCCATGAACAAATGTGGGGCGCGATTGGTGCCGTGTTTGGATCCTGGATGAATGACCGGGCCATTGTTTACCGGCGCCAGTACGGTATTCCCCACGAATGGGGCACCGCCGCCAACATCTGCTCGATGGTGTTTGGCAACATGGGTGACGACTGTTGCACAGGCGTGGCATTCACCCGTGATCCCGCCAACGGAGAAAATGTTTTTTACGGCGAGTACCTAACCAATGCTCAGGGCGAAGATGTCGTGGCCGGCATCCGTACTCCCAAAAAAATCGCCGAGCTCCAACTGGAAATGCCTGAGGTTTATGCCCAACTGGATAAAGTCCGGGGCACCCTCGAAACGCACTACAAAGATGTTCAGGACATTGAGTTCACTGTGCAGAATCACAAACTCTGGATGCTCCAAACCAGAAACGGCAAGCGCACCGGTTTCGCCGCCGTTCGGATTGCCGTGGATATGGTGGACGAGGGCCTGATCGACTGGAAAACAGCCATCAGCAAGAACCGCATTCCTCCTGACGACCTCAACCAACTTTTGCAGCCTCTTTTTGATGCCAAGGCGAAAAACCAGGCCGTTAAAGAGGGCAATATGCTCGCCAAGGGCATCAACGCCGGCCCCGGCGCCGCCACGGGTCGCATTAAATTTTTCGCGGAGGACGCCGAGAAATACGCCCAACAATATGGTAAGCATACCGACCATCGGATCATCTTGGTTCGTCGGGAAACCAGCCCCGAAGATATTCGCGGGATGCAGGCAGCCGATGGAATCCTAACGGCCTTCGGTGGCGCATCATCCCATGCGGCCCTTGTGTCCCGTCAAATGGGCAAAGTCTGCATCGTAGGCTGTTCCAAGCTGCAGATCGACTATGACAAAATGACTCTGACGGTTGGGGACAAGGTTCTTAACGATGGCGATTGGATCTCCATCGACGGTTTCACCGGTGAAGTGATTGCCGGCAAGTTGGCTACCCAGCCCAGCGAAGTGGTGCAGGTGCTGATCGAAAAGTCCTTAAAGCCCGGCAAGTCTTCCGTTTTCAAGCAATTTGAAAAGGTGATGAAGTGGGCGGACAAGGTTCGTAAGCTCAAAATCCGCACCAATGCCGACCAACCCAATCAGGCCGCCCAAGCGGTTGCGTTTGGGGCTGAGGGAATTGGCCTTTGCCGCACGGAACATATGTTCTTTGAACATCTTGCTGAAATGCGGGAAATGATTCTTGCCAACTCCCTAGAGGCCCGCAAGGCCGCTTTGGAGAAACTTCTTCCGTTCCAGAGGAACGATTTCGTCGGCCTCTTCGAAACGATGAATGGCCTGCCTGTCACCATCCGCACCCTTGATCCCCCACTCCACGAATTTCTTCCCAACGATGCCAAGGGCCAAGAGGAAATGGCTCGGGAAATGGGTGTTTCGGTCGAGGAGATCGAAAGGCGAGTCAAGGCTCTCCATGAGTTCAATCCCATGTTGGGCTTCCGTGGTTGCCGCTTGGGAATTGTCTTCCCCGAAATCACCGAAATGCAGTCTCGGGCCATTATCGAGGCCGCCTGCATCGTCAAGAAAAAGGGGATCGAAGTTAACCCCGAGATCATGATCCCCCTCGTCGGGTTCAAAAAGGAGCTTGATCTTCAGGCTGCTTTGGTCAACAGCACCGCCGAGAAAGTCTTTGCCGAGCAAGGAATTCGGTTGGACTATCTTGTTGGGACGATGATTGAACTCCCCCGTGCGGCAATGGCGGCGGCGGAGATCGCTCAAACGGCCCAGTTCTTTTCCTTCGGAACCAACGACCTGACCCAAACCGGGCTGGGAATGAGCCGGGACGATTACGGCAGCTTTATCACCCAATACACCGAATTGGATGTGGTGAAGAAGGATCCTTTCCAAGTCATCGACTTTGAAGGCATCGGCAAGCTGATGGAAATCGGGGTCGAGGGCGGTCGCAAGACCAAAAAGGACCTTAAGATTGGCATCTGTGGCGAGCACGGGGGTGAACCCGACTCGGTCAAGTTCTGCCACAAAATCGGCCTAGACTATGTAAGCTGTAGCCCTTTCCGGGTGCCGGTGGCCAAGCTTGCCGCGGCCCAAGCGGTTCTTGAAGAGAAGGCAGCTAAGGAAAAAGCCAAAGCCGCCAAGGACGCCGCTAAGGCAGCCAAGTAACCCTCCCAAGTTATGGGATAAATAAAAGCAAGGCGGCGGGAATTTTCCCGCCGCCTTGTTTCGTTTCCG
>SIAL01000253.1 GCA_009691815.1 Gemmataceae bacterium
CGTTACCAAAACCTGATGAAGGGTCTGATACGCCGCGGATTTGTCCGTGCCCGCCCCGGCTTTCCAAAAGCGCCTTCGATTGCGCCGTACATACCAATTCGAAACCTTATCATCGACGAACGATTCCACCTCGGCGCAAAGTTTCGCCAAATCATATCCCAAATAGGCATCATTGGCAGTCTGCACCAGTTTTTGCAAATCGGAAAGTATCCAGCGGTCTAGGTCGGTGAGGCAATCGTGGCTAACGATGGTGATCGAAGGATCATAGCCATCGAGCCTGGCATAGTTGCAGAAAAAGGAATAGGTGTTCCAAAGCTTGAGGAAAAAGCGGGCGCGCACCTCTTCGGCAACCGAGGGGCCAAAATTAATGTTTTGAGCGGGGTTTTGGCGGCAATACATCCAACGCACCAAATCCGCCCCCATGGGTGGGTGATTTTCTATCTTGCCCTGTTTTCCCGCAAGGGCATAACCATTGTCCGAGGCACCCTCAAAAGGGATCGAATTGCCTTTGGACTTGTGCATTTCGTCGCCGTTTTGATCGCGCACTAGGGCGTGACCCAAAAGGGTTTTGAACGGTGCCCGTCCCACCATCATGGTCGACATCGCCAAGAGGGCATAGAACCAGTTGCGAAACTGGCCGGGGAAACATTCGGTAATCAGGTCGGCGGGAAACCAACTCTCCCATTCTTTGGGATCCGCGTTGTATCCCATAGTCGAAAAGGGAACAATCCCGGCGTCGAGCCACGGATTTCCTACATCAGGAATCCTTGTCATCAGGTTTCCCGTTTTGGGATTTCGGATCTTGACCATGTCAATCCACGGTTTGTGCAGCGACCTTCCCCGAATGTGTTCAATGCCCTCGACGGCCCTCGCTTCCAACTCTTCGCGGCTACCAATGACCTCAAAATCGTCCGTCTCTTCGTCGATCCAAACCGGCAGGGCCAATCCCCAAAAGCGTTTCTTGGAAATCATCCAATCGCCCATATTCTTGAGCCAATCCAGTTCGCGTTGATGGCCAAAGGCGGGTATCCATTGGATGTCCCCGCAGACCTTCATGATCTCGTCCCGCCAGGACATGCCGATAAACCACTCCTCCACCAAACGAAAAAGAACCTCGGTCTTGCAGCGCCAACAATGCGGATATTTGTGGGGATATTTTTCCGTGGCAAAGAGCACGCCTTTGGCCGTGAGGGTCTCAAGGATGAAATCGGTCGTGGCCGTTTCCGAAGCGTTTTTCCCCTCCAGAATGCCAAAACCCGACAGGAAACAGCCGAATTCGTCCAAGGGTGCGATGCCCGGAAGCTTTTCCCCCTGACCCAGTAGAAAATCCTCCCGGCCGCAACCGGGCGCAATGTGGACGATCCCTGTTCCTTCCGTCTCGCCGACCTCTTTCCACGCGATAATACGATGGGCTTCCTTGGCGGATTGGGTGGTGGCATAACCCCGTTGCGTGGCGACTCGAACGAGTTCATTGGGGAATCCGCCCGCCGTGGTTTGGGCTTCCAATTCATCCCATGGCCCATCATAGGCCCATCCTAACATTTCCGATCCTTTTAGTTCCCCAAGGATCTCCGCGCCACCTTTTTCCTTGAACATCTGTTCGAGAGTTTTGAGACGGGGAACTCCCTCCAGCCACTCTTTACGCTTGAACTCTTCGTCCAATCGCTTGGCCGTGTAGGCACCCTTGGCAAGGTAATAGATCTGGTCGCGATGTTTAATCCGCAGGTAGGTCAACTCCGGGTTGACCGCCGCCGCTACATTGCTTAAAAGGGTCCAAGGCGTGGTCGTCCAAACAAGGAGGAACGCATTTTCCTCTTCTCGGAGTGCAAATTTGACAAATGGCGCGCGGTGGGCCACCATCTGATACCCCTCCGCCATCTCCATTTGGCTTAAACCAACAGAACAACGGGGACACCAGGGCATGGCATCATAACCCCGGTAGACCAAACCGCGGTCGTGGCACTTCTTGAGGTAGGTCCAAATCGTGGTGTTGTTCACCTCGGACATGGTGAAATAGCTGCGCCGATCATCCGGTTTTTTCGCCCAATCCTCTTCCTTGTCCCAATCCATCCAGTAACCCAGGCGAATGGATTGTTCGGTTTGCACTTTGGCAAAGCGGTCCACCCGTTCCTTGCACAGGTTGACGAACTTGTCGATGGAGGCGAACTTATCTCCCGGAACGAGATTTTCGATGTCCCGTTTGGAACGAAGCTTGAGCTCCTTTTCCACTTCGACCTCCACCCAAAGGCCTTGGCAGTCGAAGCCGTTTTGGTATCTCAAATGGCGACCGCGCATACCGTGGTAGCGTTGGAAGGCGTCCTTATAAGTCCGGCCCCAAGCGTGATGAACGCCCATGGGGTTGTTGGCCGTGATGGGCCCGTCAAGAAACGACCATTTGGGGCCGTTGGCATTTTGCTTCCGCAGCGTTTCAAAAGCGTCGGTATCTGCCCAATGTTTCAGGATGGTCCGTTCCAACGCAGGAAAATCGACTTGGGAATCCACTTTGGCAAATGTCATAAATCAGCCCGTCATAATAACTTACAGTCAATCCATGGCTCAAAATCGCCCCATCGGGCCAAGATTCGTCCAAGGTTGATTCTAGGTCATTGGGTTTCCCGGTTCGATGAAGCTCGGGGGTTTTCCTTGGTTTGGTGTCGGATTCGGGCCGATTTGGCCAACGGGCTGTTGCCGTTCTTGGGGTAACCACCACCAACTGGGTAGAGAGACGGGGGCCGTTTTAAGGGGTCGGAGGCTATGCCTGACGCATTCGGGACGAAAAGAAATACGCCGCAAACCTATTCTTAATTCCTAATTCTTAATTGTTCCTAATTATCGTTTCTCCCCCGTAAACCACGATTTCGACAAGGGGTCGGTTTTGAAAAAGTCGAGCAGCAGGTGAGCGACTTTTTCCCTGCCCGATGTCGAGGGATGGGTGCCATCATTGGCAAGGTCTTCCCGTTTCCAGACGAGGCCATCGGATTTTCGGGGAGTTGTCCCGTCGGCCCAGAGGTAAGGCCCCCAAAGCAATAAAGGTGCTTTCACCGCCCCTTTTTTGGCATCAAAGTTAAGCGCGATCTCCCCCTGGATTTGCTCTTTTATAAGCCATCTCGCGGCGAATGCGGACTCATAGGCGAATGGCTCGGGATTGAGCGCATTGGTCGCATACCCGCCATAAATACGGCTGGAAAGGAACGCCAAACGGAGGTTAGGAAACCGGGCCTTTGCATTCTGAATCACCGCTTGGGTGTCGCGCTGGAGCTTTTTTCCGTGTTGCTCCAACAAGCCCCTTGGCCCTTTGTTGGCCAACTTGATCCAAACCACCTGGACCTGTTCGGGGGTTACCCCAAAGGATTTCAACCTTTGATTGGCCACCTCCCAAGGCCGGGCTTTGGGATCAACCCACTCGGCCATGGCCTGACCGCCTTGCGCCCCATCCACAATAACCACCGTGGGAGCTTTTGCGGCATCCGCATCGGCAAGCCTTTTGAAGACAGAAAACTCTTGGGTGGCGTTGGACATACTAATGGAAAGGAGAACGATTTTGCCAGCCGATTCTTGTTGACCGGTTGACCCAAGGGGTTGGATTTTTGCGCTTTCGATTGCAAAGGCTTTGAGATGAGCTGTCGGCGGCCTGTTTTGCCCATCGCCGTACAGCCCGCCATCTTCCCCGTGGTAGCGATCGGTCGCGGTCATTTCCGTTAAGGGGGTGCGTCGATCCCTCTCTTGGGAGTGTAAAAGAGGCAAGCCAACAAGGCCTAGGAGAAGGAGCCCAAGGGGGAATGCGCGGTTCATTTGGCCACCTTTGTGAGAGGAAATTCCACGGAAACCGTCCATTGGTATTCCTTGTAACCACGGATACAACCAATTTGTCGGTTTCCAGATAACCTGTACCGATGTTCTTTTTGACTTCTACAATTATAGCAAGTGTCACCCCGGGGTTGATTTGCCGACCGAGGTGAGGGGGAGACCTTATTCTTCCACGGGATCAAACGGGGCCTTCATGACGACCGCCAATCCGGCCCCCTTGCGCAAAATCAAACTGGGCAAAATCAACTTGGGCAAAATCAAACTGGCGGTCCTCTTGTCAGGCTCGGGCACCACCCTGCAAAACCTGCTCGACCGGATCGCCCATGGCAAACTTTCCGCCTCTATCGTGTTGGTGCTTGCCGATCGCCCCGGAGTTTTTGGGCTCGAACGCGCCGCCAAGGCTAACCTGCCTTATAGGGTCATCGACCGAAAAGCGTTCGCCACCGCCCAAGAGTTTTCAGACCAGGTCTTTGCTTCCATTCGCGCGGTGGAGGCCGATCTGGTGGTCATGGCCGGGTTTTTGCGGTTGCTACCCATACCCGCGGACTTTAACCACAAAGTCATGAACATCCACCCCTCTCTTATTCCGTCCTATTGTGGCAAGGGTTTTCATGGCAACCATGTCCATCAGGCCGTGCTTGATGGAGGAAATAAAATCAGCGGTTGCACCGTGCATTTTGTCGATAACGAATACGACCATGGCCCGATTTTGATCCAAAAAGCCGTGGATGTTGCCCGCAATGACACCGCGGAAACATTGGCAAAACGGGTGTTTGCCGCCGAATGTGAGGCCTACCCGGAAGCGATCGAAGCATTCGCCGAAGGGCGCATAAAGTTTGATGGCCGCCTTGCCCATCTGCTTGGCGAAAGTGATTCCGCCGGATGGGACGGGTGATGGAACACGCCATTGCCGACCTTCCCTGGGAGGCCGCTGGCCTTTGCTTGGCCACATTTTTGGCGGGGGTCATCAACGCCCTAGCCGGCGGTGGAACGCTGCTAACCTTCCCGGCACTCATGGCCTTTACCTCAAGTGTGGGAGCAAACTGCACAAGCACTTTGGCCTTGCTCCCCGCCGCCATGTCCAGTTCGCTGGCCTATCGAAAGGAACTCTGCGAAGATCGTGCCTGGCTGACTAGGCTGGCGCCGGTCAGTTTGGTCGGAGCGGCCATTGGTGGCCTGCTGGTGATCCTTCCCAACCCGGAGCATTTTGATCGAATCGTTCCCTATTTGGCCCTGATCGCTTCGGTCCTTTTTACTCTCCAGCCCGTGCTGGCCCCAAGGCTTGCCATTCCCGAAGGCGCGTCAAGAAAGCCCCCTTTTTGGGTCTTGTGTAGTCAATTCTTGATCGCCATCTATGGAGCCTATTTTGGGGCGGGCATTGGCATTATGATGCTGGCCCTGTTGGGACTTTTGCCAATAGGTGGCCTGATCCGGGCCAACGCCCTTAAAATCTTTTTCGCGGGGCTTATCAATCTGGTCGCCTCGATCATTTTTTTGGTCGGGGGCGCCATCCGCTGGGACCTCCTTGGTCTCATGGTTCCGCTTGCTATTTTGGGAGGGTATCTGGGCGGAATCTTTGGCCGAAAAATTCCCAAGGAGTGGCTTAGAATCTTTGTTATTGTGGTGGGCTTTGGTCAAACCATCTGGTTTTTTATGCGCGTTGGCTAAGCAAAAAG
>SIAL01000254.1 GCA_009691815.1 Gemmataceae bacterium
CCGGGTGCCATGGGCCAACCCCACACTCAAGTGGCCTACGGCAATGGGGCGCAGGATTCCATGCTTCGATCGGGTGGGCGCATCAGCACCGGCTATTGGTTTGGAAATAGCAATATCATTGGTGTGGATGGCCAATACTTATTTGTGGGAGAAGAGGAAAGAAACACCTATTTCATGGGATTTGGCAACTCCGCCAGTGTGGGGCGGCCTTATACGGATGCTTTGAATAGCAGCCCCGCCGCCAAACAAGTTTATCAACCGGGGTCCGTGGCGGGATCTATTCTTGTCAACACGAAGAACAATTTTGAGGGTGCCAACATTAACCTACGCTGGGGCCTTGTCCGTCGCCCCAACTATGTTCTTGACTTGCAAACAGGGGGTCGATGGCAGCGGTTTGACGAGGATTTGAGCATAAATGAAAACCTTGCCGAGACCAACGGCACAGGGGGAGGAAGACTGGTAGATGATCAGTTTAATACCAATAATACCTTTTATGGTGTTAATCTTGGCCTCCTCAATACCCTTTATATGGGGCGTTTTAGCCTCTCTGCCAACACGAAATTGGGCCTTGGGGTAACTAACCAAACGGTGGACATTCTTGGCCAAACCGCCATTAAAAATGTCTCCGCCATTACCACCTACAATGGCGGCCTTTTGGCGATGCCCACCAATATTGGCACCCATACCCAATCCAAGATTACGGCCATACCGGAACTTGAGTTTCAGGTGGGCTTTCAGCTTAGCCAACGCTGGAGGATTTCCCTCGGCTACAACCTGCTTTATTGGGGTAATGTGGTTCGCCCCGGAAACCTCATCGACACAACCGTCAATCCCAATCAGTTCCCACCCGCCGCTTCTGGTGCCTTGGTTGGCCCCGCTCGACCCGCTTTCACTTGGGATACTTCAGACCTATTCATTCAGGGCGCCAACATTGGCCTCGAATTCCGTTATTAACCAAATTTTTCCCAAGCCAAGGAGTTTCCTTCCATGTTTTCCTGGTTTTCTTTTTCGAAAAAGGCCACAAAGGCACCCTGTTTACCACGCAAAAGACCTTGAGCGCCCCTTTTCCTTGAAGCCCTTGAAGATCGTAAAGTCCCCGCACTTTTGACCCTTGGTGGATCCGTTTATGATGATAAAAACGGCAATGGTCTTCGCGAAGCCGCTGAAGTAGGTCTCGGCGGCGTTGCCATGGAGCTGCGCACCTCGACGGGCGTTCTTGCCGCCACCTCGGTTACCTCAAATGATGGCGGATATCGCTTCGATCGTTTCAACGCACTTCCGATCCAGCCCTTGACCCAACGGGTGGAACAGGTTTTGGCACCCTCAAAAACCAACTTTTTGAAAAACATCACGATCAATGGATTTGATTCCCAATTGGGAACGCTGGAACGGGTTGATGTGACCTTGACCAGCGAGGGAACAGCCGCTGTCAAGGTGGAAAACCAAGAAGAGGATTCGGAAACTATCACCCTAACGACCAAGGGGATTTTTCGGTTATCTGTACCGGGGCTTAGCCCCATTGAGCTGGCCGTAAAACCGAATCCCTTGGTAATCAATCTTGGCGCCTACGACGGAAAAACGGATTTCACCGGTGGTTCCGGTCAAAGTCCGGCTCCCATTTCTTTGTCCGCAACCCAAAGTATTTCGTTCAGCACACCGAATTCCGTGGCCGCCTTTCTTAAAACCCAAATTAGCATGGGGGTCTCCTCGAAAGTAACCCTTTCCACGGAAGGGCCGGCCAATCAGGAGGTAAGGGCCCAATCCATGGTTGGCCTGAAGGTGCTGGTGGTTTACCATTACCGAGCGATTCCCGCTTTGGATCCGGGAACCTACACCATTAGCCAACCCATCCAACCTGTCGGTTTTTTGAATGGCGCCATAACTCAAAACAATATCACGCCCATCCCGGGGTCCATCAATCAAAACAGTTTTCAAGTTACCTTGGGAACCACCTCAATAAACACCATTCACTTTGGGGAACTCAAACCATCCACCCTTTCCGGAGTGGTGCGGATGCTTCCTGACACTTTTTCCAGTGCTTCCACGGCGGGAGTTGGAATTGCCGGAATCCTTGTTTCGCTTCGGGGGAAAGACGACATCGGACAAGCAGTCAATGTCGATAAATCCTCCAATTATGATGGAACCTATTCGTTTGGCGATTTGCGACCGGGAACCTATTCCCTAACCGCCAGTGCCGGTAAATTGCTCGGTTCGGATGCCCAAGCAGGAACCTCGGGTGGAACGGCGGGCATCAACAGCATTTCTCAAGTTCCCTTATTGCCCGGCTCGATTGCCAAAAATTACATCTTTAACGAGATCATTCCCTCAGCCTTGGTTGGCATGGCGTTTCAAGACAACAATGCCAACGGAGCTTTCGACGGGGCCGATACAGTTCTTGCCAACCTGATCCTGACTCTGACGGGAACCGATTACAAAGGCAACGCCATTAAGGTCACCGCCAACACCGACTCTTATGGTGAATATGGCTTTGGGACACTTCTGCCTGGAACCTATTCGGTGACCTCCGCCTTGCCTAGTGGTTTGATCGCCTTTGGGGTCAAGCCAGGGTCCCAAGGGGGAACTGTAGAAGGCGCCTCGGTTACCAAAATCCGCATGGGCCAAGATGTTTATGCCGAGGGATATGACTTTCCCTTTGTCAATCCGGCAAAAATCTCAGGATATGTCTTTTTCGACAAGAACAATGATGGCAAGCGAGCGACCCCCAGCCAGGGAATGGTAAGCACCCTTTCTGTGGACCCGGGTATCGGTTCGGTGGTAGTCAATCTTTCAGGAACCGATAGTTCGGGCAAAACCCTTAGCTTGACGACCAATAGCACCGCTTCGGGACTCTACAGTTTCCCGGCCGTTCGACCGGGAACATACAAGATCCAAATCGTCCCGCCGTCCGGATTCATCGAGGGGATGGCAGTGCCCGGGTCGGTAGGCGGGTCAGCCATCAATGCTAATACGATTTCAAGTCTTAGCCTCACCTCGGGGCAGAACGCGACTGAATACAACTTTAGCCTGATCAAACCGACGGTGATTAGCGGCTTTGTCGGCAATGACCTTGCGGGAAATAAACGCCGCGATACCAACGATCCGGGTATCCCCCGGGTAGTGGTTATCCTCACAGGGGTGGATGTCCATGGCAAAGCCATCACCCAACAGACAAAATCCGATGTCAACGGCAACTATTCCTTTGCCACCGTTGCCCCGGGCAATTACAGCTTGCGCCTTGGACAAACCCCGGTGGGTTGGTCGGCACCGGTGACCACGGTGGGAACACTTGGCGGCAAATCGGTCGGCCAAGAGCTAACCCTTACGGTGGGCCAAGACCTTAAGGGAGTGGGATACAACTTTCTCATGCGCTCCATAAGCTTTTCCAAGAGACAATTCATCAACAGTGTGAAATAGCCCCGAGCCATTTTGGCTTCTATGTTTCGGGCAATTTTTCACCATCCTGTCCTTCCCAAACAATCCATTTTGGGATAGGATCAAAGTAACCCCCGATTTCCTCTGTTTTTCCCTCCCGGAGCTTGTTCGTCATGCAAGAGCAAAAAAACCTAAAGACCCCGGCGATCTCACGCCGAACCGTCGTCAAAGCAGCCGCCACCAGCGCCTTTGCCGGGATGGTTATTCCCCCGATCTATGCCTACGAAGATAACACCATTCGTATTGCCCTTGTTGGTTGCGGTGGTCGGGGAACCGGTGCCGTCTATGATGCCTTTACCGCCAAAGCCGGCCCTGTAAAGCTTCACGCCATGGCGGATGTGTTCAGCGATCGCCTTGAATCTAGTGCCGGGCGACTCGAAAAAGCCTTCCCAGATAAATTTGAGGCGAACAAGGACCGTCGGTTTGTCGGTTTCGAGGCCTACAAGGCCGCGGTAGATTTGCTTAAACCAGGCGACATCGCCATTTTTGCAACCCCGCCTGCGTTCCGGTGGGCCCACTTTGGCTATGCCATTCAAAAAGGCGTCAATGTATTCATGGAGAAGCCTATCACTGTGGACGGCCCTTCCACCCGGCGTATGCTGGCCTTGGCCACCCAGTCTGAAAACAAAAAGCTCAAGGTCGGTGTAGGCCTAATGTGCCGTCATTGCTCCGTTCGCCAAGAGCTTCATGACAAGATCAAGGATGGCCTAATTGGCGACATTTTGGCGCTTCGTGCCTATCGAATGCACGGTCCTGTGGGAACCGCGCTCACCAAGCCGATGCCCAAAGGACAGAATGAGCTTGAGTTTCAGATCCGAAACTTTCATGGGTTTCTTTGGGCATCAGGCGGCTGTTACAGCGACTTTTACATCCACAACATCGACGAGAGCTGTTGGATGAAGGATGCTTGGCCGGTAAAAGCCCAAGGCAACGGCGGGCGAACTTATCGAGAAGGCTACATTGACCAAAACTTTGATGCCTACTCGGTGGAATACACCTTTGGTGACGGTACCAAACTGTTCTTCGAAGGGCGCACTATGGACGGATGCCATCAAGAGTTTTCAAGCTATGCGCACGGTTCCAAGGGCTCCGCGATAATCTCGCAATCGGGCCACTTCCCCACCAAGGCCCGTGCCTTCAAGGGACAGAGCTTTGTCAATTCCGATGTGATTTGGCGTGGTCCCAAGGATGAGCCCAACCCCTACCATCTTGAGTGGCAACACCTGCTTGACGCCATTCGTCAGGATAAACCCTACAACGAAGCGCGTCGCGGGGCCGAGGCCAGTCTGGTGACCGCTATGGGCCGCATGGCTTGCCATTCGGGCAAAGCCATCACCTACGACGAGGCCTTGAACTCCGAGCAGGATCTGGGCGGCGAGGTCGACAAGTTGACGATCAATGGCCCCGCTCCGATTCGGGCGGACGCTAACGGCAAATACCCCATTCCCCAACCGGGAAAAACCGGCAAGAGAGAGTTTTAAGGTCCCTTTCCGATCTTTGCTCTGAACCAAACAAATAAAGCCATCGGCGGGGGAAAACCCGCTGATGGCTTTATGCAATAAAGCTACCTTACTTCACCCGACTTGGCATTGAGCCAATATCATTTGATAAAGCCAAGATTAGTTTCGCTTGAACCCGTGGACTATCCGTGGGTTTTTTTGCTTTATTGGATGTTTGGTTTCATGGGAATTGCAGGCCCCTTGAAGGGGTTCAAAGAATGTCCTTGCGGCAACCGAATACTAGAATTTTGCCATGTTTGCAAAGGGTCCGTTTCGATTAACTTGCTGTTAGGTTTCCCAGACCCCGGTACCTATAGAAAGGGGCATTAGGTGGTCTAATCCTTTTAAGGTGGGAAAAATCCTTTTTCCCCTTCGTACACTCGGATATACTTTCGCAGGTATTCGACAAATTTACGGTATTTTTCTTGGTTCCATGCGAGTTCCTTCGCCACCTTTAGCGCGTCAAGAGAGGTATCCGCACCAAACGC
>SIAL01000255.1 GCA_009691815.1 Gemmataceae bacterium
CATTGCCACATAACCAACGACCTCCTCCACTTCAAAAATTTGCAGAAGGTCGAGGAAATCACGGTATTGATGTGCTATCTTTTCCAATGGCATCAGAAGGAGGTCGACTTCCTCCCGGTCCACCAGATACAACAATAGATCAATGGGGCCGTGGAAGGCCTCGGTATCCAGCATCAATTCCGCGGTTGACATGCTCACAGATTAGCCGGAGCAAGGGATGGACGCAAAGGGCGATTTGGTAAGCGCGAGGGTGATTTCCATCCGCCAACCTTGGGCGGCCCTCATCTTGGCTGGGAAAAAACGAATCGAGTTACGCACCTGGAAACAGTCGTTGCGTGGCCCGGTGTTGCTTCACGCTGGAAAAATCCCCGTAAAAAACCCAAACGCATGGGCTTTGATTACCCCCGAAATCGAACCCCTGACCCAACTACGAGGGGGGATCATTGGCGCCATGAATATTGTGGGCATTCGCCAATACACCCATCCTGATGAGTTCCTTGCGGATCAAAAGTATCACGGTTGTGGCCCGGGTGACTGGAATCCGAAGGGTTACCATGGGTATCTCCTTCAGGATGCGATGCAAATACCATTTGAATCCCTACTCGGGCAGCTATTTTTCTTTCGGGTAAATCGCGAACGGGAGAAACTTCCTTGGCCGGATTGCTGGTAAGTGTTCGAAATGCCAAAGAGGCAATGGCCGCCCTTGTGGGAGGTGCCGACCTTATTGATGTCAAGGAACCCCTTGCCGGGTCCCTTGGAGCCGCCACGCCCAAAACTTGGCAAGAAATTGGAGAAGTTGTTGGTAGTAAAAAACCGCTAAGTGCCGCCCTGGGAGAGCTTCACGATTGGGATGGTTCCCTTCCAAATACCCCCTATCGCTATGTTAAATGGGGTCTTTCAAAGCTTCGAGGGATTACCCTTAGGGAGAAGCTCACGCCCGCATTCCACCTTGCCGAAGAGGCCGGCCTAACTCCCGTGGCGGTGGCCTATGCCGATTACGAAAAGGCGGGTTGTCCCCGACCCCTAGAGGTTTTGGAATTGGCCGCCGGAATGGGGGCCACGGTTTTGCTCATAGATTCGTTCACCAAGGATGGTAAAGGTTTGCTAGACTATTGCGACCTCGAAAGCCTTGCCATGCTTCGCTACCGCAGTGCGGGAATGGGGATCGCCTTGGCCCTTGCCGGGGGAATCGGACTTGCCAATATCAAAACGCTTTTACCCATCGGCCCGGATTGGTTTGCGGTTCGGGGAGCTGCTTGCCTTGGCCTGAGGACAGGCGAAATCCAAACGGATTTGGTTGCCGAATTGGTCAGACACCTGAATCCTCCGGGCTCCACAATCGAAGATTGATCCATTCAAAAGGAATGCCCTGATCCGCAAGCTGTTTTCTCCCATGGTGAATGGTCCAATCGTCCACCCAACCCTTTTCGATGGCTAAATCAAGCGAAGTGTCCCGCTTTGGTCCCACCGATTTCAGAAAGATCACTCTTTCGACAATGGGCCGATCGGAAAGGCGAAGGGTGATCGCATCCGAGGTAACCGACCAATCCGTGGGCAAGTTTTCATGATCAGGGTTGAGGTCGGCCAGCCAATTTTTTACGGGAGCCATTTTGGTTGGCCATTTATCCCCGTTTTGTGACAAAGCAAATAGTTCCATGAAATAGGGTTCAATCAATCGCATGGAATCAATCGCCATGTCATGTGCCAACGCGTCGCTGAAATGATGGATTTTTTGCAGGCCACGAATCCAATCTGCCGCTTTCCCCCCTCCAAGGATTACCCACACAAGTTTTTCGGGAGGCAAACTTTGCCGCCATTTGACCCATGCCTTTGCAAGCATGGGAAACTCGAATAAACTCCCCCCCAACTTAACCAAAATGATTTTGTTCATGATCAACAACCGGGAAGTTCAAGGAGCATGGCGAGTGCCACGGCGGGAAATGCCGTCGAAGCGGGACCTCCCATGAATTGCGAAATTTCCACACACGGAACCTGCCCGCCCCAAATATCCCGATGGATTTGTTTTGCTAAAAACTCACCGGACCCCGACACGACAACCCGGGAAAAGGGGCCGTCCATTCGTGATGAAATCGCTTCAATTCCCTGAATGATCCGGTCCACCATAGTTTTTCGTAGTCGCTTCGCCAATTCAATAAGCTCTTCATGGGTCGAAGTGGTCAAATCCGCTCCCAGCATCCGGGCGAGTCGTAGCATCCTGGCCGGGGTGGTTCTCGGTTTTCCATCCGCAGAGTGAAGGTCACCGGGAAATTCCTCAACCTGCCCCAAAAGGCCAAAGATATCATCCGTGGAAGCAAAAAACTCGGTGGCCCCGGTCAACCCCATGAGGGCGCTTAATGGGGTCCGCCGGACCCCGGCATAAATCAGCTCGTCTGATACCAGCCTTTGTGGATCTGTCATACCTCTATTGATCGGCCCGCCATTTTGAATCGGGATGAGATCCGTGGTGGTAGACCCTATATCCAACCAAAGGAGTCGGTCCTCAGGATATTTGCGACCGAGCCAATGAGCACTCGCGGACCAATTTCCGGCGGCGACGGCAAGCGGGTTTTCCTTGGCCGTTTTTGATCCCACAAATCGCCCTTCTGTGGACCACCACCTAAGTTCTGTTTCCTCTCTCGCTTCGTTGAGCGCGTCAACAATCGCGTTTACCCCAATCGCTTTGGACGGGTAGCAATCACATAATTCCCCGGTCATGGTGGCGCCGATTATTTCCACCGGACCGATTTCAAGGAATATTTTCTTAAGGTGATTCGTTAAGGTTAAGGGGTGCTTCCACAGCTCAAAGGGCCACGATAGAGCTTCTAATTCCTTGGCGGAATCTCGCAAGGCGGTTTTGATATGGGCCCCACCGATATCTATCCCCAAAACTCTCATGGCTGTTTTTGGGGCATGGGGTCGGCACCTGGTCCAATTGCTCCACTGGACCCTGAGTATTCCAAGGGACTCACCGGAATGGGAGTTAGCTTGCCCGGTGGTTCCGCACCGGGGGAAACCGGTAAACTGAGGCCTCGACTAATCGCCAGAAAGAGTTGTTCGCTTTTTTCCGTATCCCCTAATGCACCCACTCGGACCGAAATAACGGTCCGAACCGCAATAGCGGGTGGTGGGGGATGCTCTTCCTCAAGGTGAATGCCAATGATTGTTCCGTCCGAGGATTTGTATTCCAATGTGGACTCCCGCATGGAATGGGCGGAACGAACGGTTGTTGCCGCCATTTGAACCATGGTATCCGCCACGGCCTTTGCCGCCACGGATTTTGGAACCGGGTAATCCTTCACCGCATTCCCGGCCAACCAATAATACTCCGCGGCTCCGGCTGTGGAACCGGGGCCACCCATGAGCCCCTGACATCCAGAAAGACTTCCCGCCAACAACAACAGGGGCCCCATCCAGCAAACCAACAATTTGCTGTTTATAGCCATGCTTGTCTCCCTTGGGGAACCGAAACGAGAATCCTGCATGATGGGAGTGTAAACGATTTGGGGTTTTGGGCGCCATGGATTTTGGGACCAATCCAAGGAAACCGTTTAGGGACGATTTTCGGCCATATTTCTCTCGGATACCTAAAATACACTACCTGACACTTATTGAAACTACGGAACGACCCAGACCTCCATGAAGAAGCATTTTGTCGGCATTGATCTGGGTACCACCAACTGCGCGCTTGCCTTTGTTCCACCCAACTCCGCTCACGGAATCCCAAAGCTTTTTGGCGTGGTTCAATTGAGCCAACCGGATCAGGTCGAAGAACTCCCGCTCCTCCCCTCGTTTGGATATCTACCGGCGGAGGGGGAATTTTCCCCTGGGACCGGGATGCTTCCTTGGGGACTTTCCAAAGAGCCATGGTTGGGATACTGCGCCCGAAACCTTGGCGGAAGGATACCGGGTCGGATGATCCACTCCGCCAAATCGTGGTTGGCCCACCCCAAAGCGGACCCTACCACCCCCCTCCTCCCTTGGCAGGCCCCCCCTGGCCAACGCCGAATAAGCCCCGTTGATGCCTCCGCCGCCTATTTAGAGCACCTTTGCCTGTCGTGGGAGTCCTCGCGCCTTGGGGAGAAACTTGCCGATCAACATGTCGTCCTAACCATCCCGGCATCTTTCGACGATCAGGCCAGAAGGCATACGATCAATGCGGCTAAAAAAGCGGGTTTGAACAAGGCCACACTCCTCGAAGAGCCCCTTGCGGCCTTTTATCACTTTCTTGCCGAACATCCGGAGGAGGCAGCCTCCTTTGCCCCGGGCATGACCGTTTTGGTGGTGGATGTTGGGGGAGGCACCACCGATTTTACCCTGATCGAAGCCACCAGCGTCGATGGCGAGTTGGCGTGGTCAAGGCGTGCAGTCGGTGATCATCTGCTTTTGGGTGGGGACAATATGGACCACGCTCTGGCTCATTTTGCCGAAAACCTACTCAACACCCGTCTTGATGGATCCCAATTGTCCCAATTGATCCAAGCCTGTCGAAGTGCCAAGGAGGTCCTTTTCTCCAACCCGGACAAATCGAACACTACCGTTACCGTAACTGGACGGGGAAGTTCCCTTATGGGAAGTACCCTTACCACAAAAATCTCCCAGACCGATCTCGATCAGGTCCTATTAAACGGATTTCTGCCCATTTGTTCGTTAACGGATTTGCCCACCACCACCGCGAAAACAGGTCTGGTGGAGGCCGGTCTCCCTTTTGCCCGAGACCCAGCAATCACCCGTCATTTGGCCGCATTTCTGGCCAACCACCTAGGCGAAATAGGACCGGACGCTTTGCTTTTTAACGGAGGAGTCTTTCATGCGCCGGCCCTTCGCAACCGAATCGTAGAGGTTCTTTCCCATTGGTATCCCCGGGCGGCGGAATCGGCCCCCCTCCGCGTTTTTGCGCCCCAATCGCTTGACTTGGCGGTGGCAAGGGGTGCCGCCCACTTTGCTTGGCTAAAAGCCACCGGCGGCAAACGCGTGCAAGGGGGAAGCGCCCGAAGCTATTATGTCGCGCTTGCGGCAAAAAATACCAATAGCGCCGAAACTACCCCAAACGAAAAACAAACCCTTTTATGTGTCCTTCCTCGCCAGGCGGAGGAAGGTCTTTTGGTGGTAATCGAACAACCGGAACTGGAACTGACCTTGGGGGAGCCGGTCCGTTTTTCGCTGCTAAGTTCCACAACCCGGCCCAAGGATCAACCCGGTAATTTGTTGATGGCCCAAATGGGGGAATTGCATTCCCAAGGGGATCTGCAAACCCGCTTTCGGGCGGGCAAAAGCTCGCTTGCAAAAACGGTCAAAGTGCGTTTAACGGCCCTGCCCACCGAGATTGGAACCCTTGAACTTGGGCTTTTGGGTCAGGAAACAGGCCAGTCCTGGAAGCTTGAATTCAATATGAGGCCCCTTCAGGACCCATCC
>SIAL01000256.1 GCA_009691815.1 Gemmataceae bacterium
AACAAGCTTGAAGGAGCTAATTATGGGTTTGGTAAAAATCTTGGCCTTGGTAGTCGGTTTTGGGGTTTGCCTAGCCTGCCAGGCGGAGGACACTCCCCCGAAATCCGAAAAGAAATCCCTCCCCGTAATCGCCCACATAAAAATTATGGGTGACCTTTCAGAGGGGGCCACCGAATCGGGGCTTTTCTCCTCCGCGGTACCCGACACGCTTCGCAGCATTCAGGATAGGATCGAAAAGGCCGCCAAGGATCCCGCCGTTGTTGCCCTTTATCTTGAGGTGGAAGATGTCTCCATCGGTTGGGGCAAACTCGATGAGATGGAATCGGCTTTGCAAAAATTTCGAAAGTCAGGCAAAAAGATTTTTGCCTGGACCGCCAGCGAAGAGTCAAAGGACTATCTCGTTGCGGCGATGGCGGATGAGGTTGCCGTGCCCGAATCGGTGTCCTTAATGATTCTTGGGGTGCAAAGTAGCGTCACCTTTTACAAAGAGCTGTTTGACCTTATTGGGGTGCGTGCGGATATGCTCAAAGTGGGGGATTTCAAATCGGCGGTCGAACCCTACACGCGTAGCAATCTCTCCGGCCCCGCTCGCAAGCAGCTTGAATCCATGATCGACGATTTTTACACCCAATCGCTGGTTGGCCGAATTGCCAGATTCCGCAAAAGCAAGGGGCTAGACGATGCCAAGGTGATCAAGGCAATTGACGAGGCCCCGCTTGTTGCCGCCCTAGCCAAGGAGCTTGGATTTGTGGATAAACTCGACTATTACGAGAACTACACCTCGACCTTGGGAAAGGCTTGCGGCAAGCCCGAAGCGACCCTGTCCAAAAACTACGGAAAACCCAAATCCAAAGACGATGAGATGGATTTTTCCAACCCATTTACTTTGCTAAAAGCCCTAAGTCCAACCAAAACTAAAGAATCCAAGAATCCCAAAATCGCCATAATTCATGCGATAGGCGAGATCGTAAGCGGGAAAAGTTCGTTCGGTTTTACCGGGGGCGAAACGGTAGGGTCCACAACGCTTATTGAAGCCATCCAAAAAGCGGAGTCTGACCCCACGGTAAAAGCCATCATCCTTAGAATCGACAGCCCCGGCGGTTCGGCACTGGCAAGCGACCTGATTCACGCGGAACTAATGCGATGCAAGAAGCCCATCATAGCCTCCATGTCGGATGTCGCCGCGAGCGGAGGTTACTATATCGCCTCCGGCGCAAAACGGATCATGGCCGAGCCTTCTACCATCACCGGGTCGATCGGGGTCTTTGGTGGCAAAGTGGCGATTGGGGGGGCCTACGAAAAAGTAGGTATCCGAACCGATGTGGTGAAAAGGGGAGCCAATGCGGGGATCAACTCCATGGAAAGGGGTTTCAACGACTCCGAACGCAAAGCAATGACCAGAGTCATCGAGGCGATTTATGAACAGTTTCTGGACAGGGCCCTCAAAGGACGGGAACGAGCCGGGAAAAAAATGACCAAGGAAGAATTGACAAAACTGGCGGGTGGTCGTGTTTGGACAGGCCGCCAAGCCCTGGAAAATGGCCTTGTGGATCAACTTGGTACCCTGGAGGACGCCATCGTTTGGGCTGTAAAAGAGGCAAACCTACCCAAGGATCAAAGGCCCGAGCTTCTTGACCTCCCCAAGGGGAAAAATCTTTTCGATAGTCTGCTCGATATAAAACTTCAGGTTTCCGCCGAGTCCGCCCTTTTGGAAAAGCTTCACTTGATAGGGCTTTCAAGCGAAGCCAAGGCCTTGGGGCAATTGCTTTTGCTTAGAAAAGAAAAGGTATGGCTCCTCCCCCTCCACCATTTGGATGTGAAATAGCAAAGGGCGTGGTTCCCAAGCGCCCCATTTGGTCGATTATTCAATAAGCCAAAGTAGCCTTGCCACGCCGTATTTTGTGACAAATCGGCGAGGTGGGGCAATGTTACAAATAGGGAGGTTCTCTATAGAATCAGAATGTGTGATTGCTTGGATTTGGGTTCTTATAAGTTGGTAAAAAACTTCCGTTTGGAAATTCCATAAATGAACCCGATCGTTTTTGCAATGCGCCACCCAATCACCATGATGATGTTGGTGGTTGCCCTGTTGGGTGGTGGGACACTTGCGCTCACCAAAATGAGGGTGGACATCTTCCCCCCTTTGAATTTGCCCAGAATCTATGTTTATCTCCAATACGGTGGCATGAGCCCGTCGCAAATGGAAGGGCTCATAGTCAACCAATTTGAGCTTTTCTTTCAGTTTGTTGACGGCGTTTCCGGCATCGAATCCACTTCGTTACAACAGGTTGCCCTTGTAAAACTGTCGTTTTTTCCGGGAACGGACATGGGCCTTGCGATGGCGCAGGTTTCCGCCATGTCCCAAAGGGCGATGTCGGTTATGCCGATTGGCACGCTGCCGCCTTTGATCATGCGTATGGACGCCGGGAGTGTTCCGGTTGGTTATTTGGTATTAAAAAGCGAAAAAACTCCGTTGGGTATGGTGGGGGACTATGCCCAGAACTTCATTCGCCCATTGGTGCAAAAATATGTGCCCGGCACGATTGGTACGCCCCCCTTTGGTCCCAATGTCCGTTCCATTTTGGTGAATGTCGATCCCGACAAGTTGCGCACCTATAACCTGTCGCCAAAAGACATTGTCCAGTCCCTAATGACCGGCAATGTGGTGATTCCCGCCGGAAATATTTATATTCAAGACCGGATGCCCATGGTTCCCACCAACGCCTTGGTAAAAGACATTCAGGAACTGGGCAATATTCCCCTTAAAATCGGCAAAAATGTCTATATCCGAGATGTCGCCACCATTAGCGATTCCACCGATGTCAACTATGGCTACGCCCTTGTGGACGGTCGAAAATCGGTCTACTTGCCCATTATTAAAAAGGACACCGCCTCGACCCTTACGGTGGTTGCCAATATCCAGGACACCATGCCAAACTTTCGCGCCGTCCTGCCGGATGATGTGAAAATCAGTTTTGTTTTTGATGAATCTCCCACGGTGGTAACGGCGATTCGAAGTGTCGGAATCGAAGGACTGATCGGGGCCTCGCTGACGGGCCTGATGATTTTGATTTTCCTTGGCGATTTCCGCAGTGTGATTATCGTGGTGTGCAACATTCCCTTGGCCTTGATGGGGTCTCTTTTTGGACTCTATATCACGGGAAACACCATCAACATTATGTCCCTAGGCGGTTTGGCCTTGGCCATTGGGATCCTCGTGGATGAATCCACGGTGGAGATTGAAAGTATCCATTCCCAAATGCGGGGAAAATTGGGGCTGGCCCGGGCCGTTCGCAAGGGAAACGATATTACGGCGGTGGCTAGGTTACTGGCCCTTTTCTGCATCCTTTCCGTTTTCATTCCGGCGTTCATTATGGAAGATCCGCTAAGGGCTTTGTTCATGCCCTTGGCGCTGGGTGTCGGCTTTGCCATGATTTCTTCGTACCTCCTCTCCAGCACCTTTGTCCCGGTAATGTGTGTGTACTTGTTAAAGCCCAATCACCATGAAAAGGGACCCCACAAGGTATCCTTGTTTGAAAAGTTTGAACATGGTTACGAAAGACTGGTTGGCTGGATTGTGGGCCTAAAGTGGATTGTGGTGTCGAGCTATTTGGGAATTGCCGGTCTGTTACTTGTCACCTTTGGGGCCAAACTTGGCCAAGAACTGTTTCCCCAAATCGACTCGGGGCAGTTTGTCCTCCGATACCGACCGCCCCCCGGGACCAATTTTGAAATTACCCGAATGATGGGGCAGAAAATTATTGAGATTATTGAACGGGAAGTTGGGCAAAAAAACATCGAAATTAGCATCGGCTATGCGGGACAGATCGCCCCGCAATTTGGCCTGAACAATATGATCCTTTTGATGCGAGGCCCCGATGATGGGATGCTTCGGATGGCTTTTAAGGAGGGAAGTGGCATTGTTTTGTCCGATTTCCGAGAAAAAATGCGCAAGCTCCTTCCCGCGGAAATCGCTCCTTGGCTTGCAAAGGTCATTGAAGGCAGAGGCGTTCCCCCAGAGGAGGCAAAGAAACGGTCCACCAACCTCATCTTTGGGTTTGAATCGGGGGATATGATCTCCAATGTTATGAGTTTTGGTTCCCCCACCCCGCTCGAGGTGGTTGTTTACGGGCCCAACCTAACCCATGTAAAAAACCATGCCGCAAGGATCAAGGAAAAGATGCTCGCCATTTCCGGGTTGCGGGATGTTCAGTTTCATCAGGCGCTGGAATACCCAACAGTTGATGTGGACATCGATCGTGAAAAGGCCGGACTTAGCGGAGTGGATGTTCAAACCATTGGTAATTCATTGCTCGTTGGCACCAATTCCAGTCGTTACATTGCCTTGAACTTTTGGCAAGATCCCAAAACCGGCTTCGACTACCAAGTAGAGGTTCTCGTCCCCCCCCAGCGCATGGTATCACTTCTCGATGTGGAAACCATCCCCCTTACCCAAGTAAACAATATCGTGAATTTGATGGTTCGTGATGTTGCTTCGGTGAAATCGAATGTCATGCCCGGACAAGTGGACCGCCTTTCTTCCCAACGATTTGTCTCCATCACGGCCAATTTGGAGGGTATGGACCTTGGAACAGGTTCCCGATTGATTCAAGAGGCGATTGCCGAGGCGGGAACCCCACCCAAGGGTGTGCTTACGGAAACCCGCGGCCAGACCCAAACCATGCTCAATATGTTTAAGGCCCTTGGCATTGGCCTATCCATTGCCGTGTGTGTTATCTTGGTATTGTTGACCGGTTATTTCCAATCTCCCCGTTTGGCCATTGCGTCGATCGGGGCGGTTCCGGGGGTTCTTGTCGGCGTGGTCACCATGCTCACCATGACCAACACCACTTTAAACATTGAATCCTTCATGGGGTCTATCATGTGTATTGGGGTTTCCGTTTCCAATTCGGTGATGATGATTACCTTTATGAACGATCGTTGGCAAGAAGGCCTCTCTGTAAAAGAGTCCGCGATAAAAGGTGCTGCGGGGCGGTTGCGGCCCATTCTCATGACGGCGTGTGCCATGGTTTTGGGAATGTTACCCATGGCCTTGGCCCTCGAGGAGGGTTCGCAAATGCAGGCTCCCCTGGGAAGGGCGGTCATCGGCGGGTTGGTCGCGTCCACCCTATCCACCCTGTTGGTCCTACCCGCGGTTTTCAGTCTCCTTTTGGGGAACCGCAAACCCGTTCCAACTTCTATTGATCCAGATGACCCGTTAAGCAACCTCTACGATGGAGGCGACCCGTCGGTTCCCATGGAACAGGTTTCACAACCCAAGCCAACCCCTTTGGAATTAAAGCCATGAAAATCCAAGCCCAACGCCTTTTTGTTGCTCTGGGTGGGTTTTTGATTATGGGTTGCGCCAAGGAGGCCAGCCAAGCG
>SIAL01000257.1 GCA_009691815.1 Gemmataceae bacterium
ATTGACCGATTTGGCCGAAAGACGGTCATGATTGGCAGCATTTTTGTCTATAGCTTTTCTCCTGTTTGTGCCGGGTTTTCCACCGACCTTACCACACTGATCTTTTTTCGCTGTACCACTTTTGTGGGAGTTTGTGTCGAGTTTGTGGCTGCGGTGACTTGGCTCTCCGAGCTTTTTCCAGATAAAAAGATGAAAGAAATCGCCATCGGCTGGACCCAAGCCTTTGCCTCGGTCGGCGGGTTGCTGGTCACCGCCATGAGCGCTTGGATTGGCTACGCCGTCAAGGAGAAATTGCTTCCCGGCTTGCCTGTGGGTGATCCGGGTAATTCCGCTTGGCGCTATACCCTCATGACCGGCCTGATCCCGGCCATCCCCATTGCCCTGCTTTTGCCCTTTGTGCCGGAATCGACCGTTTGGCGCGAGCGCCGGGCCTTGGGAACACTCAAGCGGCCAAGCTTTTTTGAAATCTTTTCGCCAAGCCTGATGCGAACCACCATCATCGGTTCTTTACTTTCAGCCTGCGCCTATGCCGCGGCGTTTGGCACCCTTCAGGTCACCGTAACCCAAGGCGTTCCGGGTTTGCCCACGCTTAAGGAACCATCCGGGAAAATGGCCGAATTGGGGAAACAAAACAAACAAATAAGCGCGGAAATAGCCAAGGTCACCTTGGAAGAGGAAAAAGTCGGTCTGAACAAAAAAATCAACAATAACCTCAAAGCCATGGGCAAAATCAACAAAGAGGAAATCCAGCCTGTACGGGAATCGGTCCAGTTCAAACAAGAACTAGGGGGCTTGCTTGGGCGCATCCTGTTGGCTATCGGCCTGACCGTGATTGTCTCAAGACGAGTTCTCCTTTGGATGTTCCAAGTTCCTGGCTTGGTGATCATTCCTTTGGTTTGGTTTTATGCCTTCTTCCATATGCCCGACCTATTTGGCTGGGGAGTATTCTTGGCTGGGTTGGTAATCGTGGCCCAATTTAGCTACTTTGGCGAATACCTTCCTAAGGCTTTTCCGGTTCACCTTAGGGGAACAGGCGGTGCTTTTGCCACCAATGTGGGTGGCCGAATGTTTGGCACCTCGGCGGCGTTTCTTACCACTTCGGTGATTGCCCCGATGATTGACATCTATCCGGGTCAAGGGGAAAAGGTCGCGGTGGCGGCGGGCATCGTAGGCTTTGCTGTTTTTGTCCTTGGATTTATCTTTAGCTTTTTCCTTCCCGAGACACCTGCCGAGGGACATGCCGAGGGACATCCCTAACCTGTTTCCATTTCCCTTTTAAGAGTACGAATCATGCGTGTCGCGTTAATCACGGCGGGGGCCGCGGGGATGATCTGCGGATCGTGCCTTAATGACAACACCTTGGTTCGGGCGCTTAGGGATTTGGGCCATGACGCGGAGCTAATCCCAACTTATACCCCCATCACCACCGACGGACCGGAAGCGACCACAAGTAGGGTGTTCATGGGTGGGATTCGTATCTATTTAGAGGAAAAATATCCTTGGTTTTGCAATATGCCAAGGTGGATGACTTCTTGGCTGGATGCCAAGCCCCTCCTTCGCATGGCGGGTAAATTCGCGGGCTCATCGGATTATTCTTCGCTTGGAAACCTCACGCTTTCCCTGCTTTCCGGGGAAAACGGCCCCCATCGCCATGATATGGCCAGCCTTTGCGACTACCTTGCGCGGGAATCACGGCCTGAAATCATGCACATGAGCAATGCCCTTATTTCCGGCATATTGCCGATGATTGCCAAGCGTTTGTCGGCGCCCATAATTGTTGAACTCCAAGGCGATGACATTTTTCTTGATGGCTTAAAACCCCAGCACAAGTTGCTTGCCATAAAGGCCATTCGCGAAAACACCAAAAATGTGGCCAGGTTCCACACTCCGTGTGTAGACTATGCCGATTACATGGCATGGTACCTAGGTATTGATCGCAGCCGGTTTCATGTGGTGCCCCTTGGAATTGATTTGGGTGCTTACCAAACGCCACCCAAAAGCCACAAGGGTGGCGCCCCTGTTCTTGGCTATTTTGCCAGGATGTGTCCCGAAAAAGGTTTGGATCTTTTGCTAGATGCCTGGCTCTTGTTACGAAATATACCAGACTTTGGAACATTGAAACTTCAGGTGGGAGGGTACCTTGGTAAAGCCCACCAATCCTATTGGAAAGCGCTGCAAAAAAAGGTCCATGACGCGGGCCATGCGGATGGTTTAGTTCACCGCCCTTGTGCGACCACTGTCGAAAAGAGCGCGTTTTTTGCCGATTGCGATCTGTTTTCTGTGCCGGCCAGAATGCGGGAACCCAAGGGGATCTATTTACTGGAGGCTTGGGCCCATGGGCTTCCGGTTATTGGGCCACAATATGGATCGTTTCCCGAGTTAATTTCCCATACTGGGGGCGGAATTCTTTTTGAACGGGAGAATGTGGTTAAGTTGGCGGAGGCAATTGAGTCGCTTTTAAAGGACCCCGACCTGGCCGGAGAAATGGGCCAAAAAGCAAAGCGAATTGTCGGGGAAAGGTTCACCTCCGAAAACATGGCCCGCGCTACTTTGGCGAGTTACTCCGAGGTTTTGGCCTGAACCTTTGTGGTGGTGTGCCAAGCTTCGATGACAAACACCAAAAGGCCGATCCAAATCAGTGCAAAGCTGGCCAACCCCCCTGTGGTGACGGTTTCCCCCAAAAAAACGGTGGCAACCAACATCTGCACGGTTGGTGACAAGTATTGTAAAAACCCCATCAAACTCAAGGGAAGTCCTTTCGCCCCGACACCGAAAAACAGAAGGGGGGCGGCCGTAACAGGCGCTGCCAGAACAAGCCAAAGGTCTTGTTTAGAATTTCCCCCAAGAAAGATCCCTGTTCCTTCCCAATGCCAAAACAGAAGAAAACCAATGGCGACAGGACAGATGAGTGTGGTTTCTAGGGTCAACCCGGCAATTGAATCGATGCCCATTTTTTTGCGGGCAAAACCGTATAGCCCAAAACTAAACATTAGCCCCAATCCCAACCAAGGCATTTTTCCAAAAAGCAGGCCTTGAACAAGGACGCCCGCTGCGGCAAAACCAAGGGCCACCCATTGGGCGACACGGAGTTTTTCCCCAAAGACTACAAGACCCAAAAGCACGCTAAATAGGGGAGTAATGTAATAGCCAAGACTTGCCTGCAATACCTCGCCCCGAGTAGTGGCAAGAATGTACAAAAGCCAGTTGGCGGCAATTAGCAAGGTCGACCCAAAGGCGGCAAGAGCCAACCGGGGACTTTTCAACCACCGTATTACTTCCGGCCAGCGACCGGTGAAACCGGAAAGAACCGCTAGGAGGATCCCACTCCAGGCTACCCTGTGGGCTAAAATTTCGCCGGGAGAGATTTCTTTGAGGAAGGCGAAATACAGCGGCATAAACCCCCATAGCAAGTACGCCATTAGGGCACAAACAAAAGGGCCACGATTCATGAAGTGGTTCCAGGGACGGTGAATCCAACCAATGGGTTATTCACCGAGACCAAGGACATCCTCCATTTGATAGGTGCCGGCTCGTTTTCCCGAAAGGTACTTGGCTGCGGCCAGGGCTCCCTTGGCGTAACTGTCGCGGTTGTGGCCTTTGTGAACCAATTCAAGCGTCTCGCCCAAGGTCGTAAATACAACCGTGTGTTCCCCGACATTATCGCCACCTCGAACCGCGTGAACGCCGATTTCGTGGTGGGGTCGCTCTCCCAAAAACCCTTCTCGCCCATGTTGGAGGTGGGTTTGGCCCATCTCCTCTTGGACGATTCGGGCAAATTGCAATGCCGTGCCCGAGGGGGAATCTTTCTTGAATCGATGATGGCGTTCAATGACTTCCACATCAAAGCCCTTGTCACGAAGGACCTTGGAAGCCACTCGGGTAAGCTCAAAAAGCACATTCACAACAAGGCTCATGTTGGGGGAAAAAAGGACGGGAATTTGGTGGGCCGCCGCCAGAATCTCCTGTTTTTGTTCGAGTGTGTGGCCGGTTGTGGCCACGACCAGCGGAATTTTCCTTTCCAGACAGGTCTTTAGGATCGACATTGTTCCCTCGGGTGTGGAAAAATCGATGAGGGTATCCACCCGAACATCGAGGGGAATGTCCGCGCTGAGAGGAACCCCCAAGGCTCCAATGCCGGCAAGGTCGCCAATGTCCCTGCCTTGGCTGGGATTCTTGGCCCAATCCACGCCCGCCACGATTTTCAGGCTATGGTCTTCGAAACCCAAAGCGACCAACCGGTTGCCCATGCGGCCTGCTGCGCCATTAAATGCAATCTGAATCTTCATGCTCATGGGGGTGTATCCTTTTGTTGGGCCCAATTGGGGATTTTATTAAAATCGACACGATCGGGGATGGTGAACCCTTGTGATTTTCTGGTGAAAATCGCCGACAACCTTGCCAACCATATTGGTTAATCCCAACCCGGCGCTTTCGGTAGGTTAATGGTTAGCCTTTGAAGCAAGAAAAATTTGGGAGTTGTTCGATGTCGCCACGCCGTTTTATCCCCCAGGCCACGATGTGGTCCTTTGCCGGGCTTATCCTTTTCGCCGGGTTCGTTCGTGCCGATGATTGGCCCGGTTGGATGGGACCGCGCCAAGACGGGTCGTGGAACGAAACGGGGTTGGTGGAAGCCATTCCTTCCGAAGGATTAAAAGTAAAGTGGCGGGTTCCCGTAGGCCTTGGCTATTCTGGGCCCGCCGTTGCCGGTTCGCGGGTTTTTTTAAGTGACTTCCAAAAGGAAACTGGGGAATCTACCAACGATTTCAATTCAAGGGCCCAAATCAAAGGAACAGAGCGCCTCATTTGCTTCGATTCTCAAACTGGGAAGTTGCTTTGGCATTACGCCTATCCAGAGGAATACAAGATTGCCTACTCGGCCGGTCCAAGGGCGACCCCAACCATTCAGGGCGACAAAGTGTATCATTTGGGGGCCGAGGGGCACCTTGCTTGTCTGGAAACAGCAACAGGCAAGCTCGTTTGGAAAAGCGACCTTAAAAAAGATTTGGGGTCCACCACCCCCCTGTGGGGATTTTGTAGCCATCCACTCGTTCATGAGGGTCATGTTTATCTAATGGCTGGCCCTTCGGATGGTGCTCTCGTCTGTTTGGATCAGGCCACCGGCAAGTTGAAATGGAAGGCCCTGCCCACCAAGGAACCGGGCTATGCTCCGGTGGTTCTCCATCAAGGTAAATCGGGGCCGGAATTGTTGGCCTATCATCCCGAGGCGGTTGCGTCGGTCTCGCCGAAAACAGGCGCCGTGAACTGGCAGGTTCCCCTGACATCTCAATACGCGATGTCGATCGCGGGGCCAAGGGTTGCCGGGGATGTTGTCTTTGCCTCAGGAATTGGGGATACGGGGGTAGCTTTTGAAATTA
>SIAL01000258.1 GCA_009691815.1 Gemmataceae bacterium
TGGTGTAAATAGGGTGGTAGGGTTGAAGGCGGTTTGGCCGAATGAGAGCGTTAATATCTTCTGCCTCTTTGAAGAGGAGTTCTCCCGAGTCGTTTCCCCCAACGGACCGATCCAGACGGCCACTTACGGCCAAAAGGAAATCCCGGACGGATTCGGCGTCTAGGCGCTTTCTGTTGGTCCTTCCAAGCAATCGATTGGCAGGATCGGTTTTTAGGGCATTTTCTTCGGCATGTGAGCCTGTTTGGTAGGTGCTTGAAAGGAGAATCAAGCGATGAAGTTTTTTAAGGGACCAATCGTTTGCCATAAACTCGGCGGCCAGCCAATCGAGCAATTCCGGATGGGAAGGTTTTTCGCCGCGAGTGCCAAAGTTGTCCGAGGTGGCCACCAACCCAGTGCCAAAGTGGTGTTGCCAGATTCGATTCACCATGACTCGGGCGGTGAGAGGGTTTTCCTTTGAGGCGATCCACCTGGCCAATTCCAACCGGCCACTTTGGGTGGTGTTGATGGGGGGGTGACCCTCCCCGGCGAGGATTTGCAGAAATCGGCGTGGAGCCAAAATCCCGGGTGTCTGATAATTTCCTAGCAACGCGACCCGCAGGTTGGTTGGGCGCGATTCTTTGGGAGCCATTACCATGATCGGTTGTTCCCCCGGCAAGTGAAGCAGGGGCCACTCTTGCCACATAGTGGCGTTGCGGCTTTCGTTAAGAAACACCTCTGTGCCACGAAAAATGCCGGCCAATGAGTAATAATCGACTGCCGGGATCGGATCAAACTTGTGATCGTGGCAACGGGCACAGCCAAGCGTCATTCCAAGCATGGCACGGCCAGTCGTATCCACCTGATCATCAATGATGTCCCGGCGACTTTGTTCCTTGTCGGTTTCCGCAAGAGCCTTTGGCCCAATCATTAGGAACCCTGTTGCAATGATCGCCTCGGCATCCCGATTGAGATTGCCGCTGGGCGGGACCAGGTCACCGGCCAACTGGTCGATTAGAAATTGATCATAAGGCTTGTCTGTGTTGAATGCCCGGACCACATAATCGCGGTAGCGCCATGCGTAGCGAAGAACGGCGTTTGCGTCGTTGGCTGTGGATTCTGCATACCGGACAATATCAAGCCAATGTCGCCCCCACCGCTCTCCATAATGAGGGGAGTTGAGCAAACGGTCCACCAAATTTTCGAAAGCATCGGACCCCTTGTCCTTGATAAATAAATCGATCTCAGCAGGGGTAGGTGGGAGTCCGGTTAGATCATAGCTAACTCTTCGTATCAGAGTTTTTTTGTCCGCTTGGGGGGTTGGCTTTATCCCGGCAGCCTCAAGGCGGTGAAGTATAAAGCGATCTAAATTGGATTTTATCCACGGTTCATTGCGCACCATGGGCGGCGTTGTGGCTTTCACCTTTTGGAAGGCCCAAAACCCTTTGGCTTCCGGGGTGAAGGACGCTTTGCTTTGCGCAAGGATTGCCGGGTGAATAAAGCCGAGTCGTTCGGACAATCCGACCTCCACCGCGGATCGGGCGTCGTTGTTAAGGGCGGTGTTGTAAACAAGTGCCTCGGCCAGATCTCCTCGAATGCTCCCACACCAACCGAGGGCTTTGCCCATATAGAGGCCGATGTCCTCTCGATGACGGATGTCCGGGACGGCATCGGATCCTTCGACTTTGAGTTTAAGAGGACTTTCATCGGAAGGGACACCATCAATAAAAAAGCGCGTCGATGATCGCATCGGCCCCGGGTTTTTCACGATGGTGAGTAGAACCGGGCGGTTCCAAAGCGATGTAAAGGAACTCTTTCCGAGCGTGGCATCGTGATTCCATCCCCCGGCGAGTTTGAGTTCCGGATCGGGATTTCGAGTGATCTGAATGAGGGCGGCTAGGGGCTTTCCTGGATTTCCGGTTGGGTTTGCCGGGTTACCAATCCCCAAAATGCCGTCGTGAATGTGCGGCACATTGGTCGGCTTTAGGTTCATGACCACCATGATCGTAAAGGCGGCATCGCCTTTGAAATCGACGGGGATATCCGGGGAGGTGGACAATCCTGTTTCGGGATTAAATCGTACCGAAGGACGACCATGGACGGACCCGTTTTTCACGAAAATTCCGGGTTGTCCCACCCCTCCCGGCCGAACGCCACTGGTCGCCGTTAAGTCGCGGCCTTTACCGCTTGAGTCAGGCCATATGGCGACCGGCTTGCCGTCGGCCAATAAAAGTGTGTCGGCCCGATACCAGGCTTGGAGATACTTTTGCAGGGAAACGGCATTCGGTTCAAGGGAGCGGACGACAGTGGTGTTGCCCATGGGTGGGGAGGTGGGGCCACTTGGCCAAATCGCTCCCGCCTTTATCCAAGTGGAAAGGTTGGCAATTTCGTGATCCTTTAGTTTTTCCTTGGGCGGCATTTTTAATTCGCCCGTTTGGCGTACCGCCTTGATCAAAAGGCTTTGGTCCGGCATTCCTGGCAAAAGGACCGGTCCGGATTCGCCCCCCCTGGTAATTCCTGTCGCATCCAAACGAAGGCCGCCTTTGGATTTTTCGGGTCCGTGGCAAGATATGCATTTGGCAAGCAACAGCGGGCGTACCTTGGATTCGAAATGCTCCATCGGCGTTTGTGCCCTTAACGGAAAGGTCACAAGGATCAGGGCTAGGAGGGCAAAAAAGCGGGACATTTGGGTGGAAGTCTCCGAAGGTTGCAAGGCACCGACATCGGCCTTTAGGCACAAGGTGGTTTTTTTGGGGGGGCAGTTTGCTCCTTGGCTTGGGACCTTTGTGGGAGGGCGGATCAAGGTAAACGCGGGAAGGAAAATTAAAAATCGGGAGTGTCCAAGCAGGATGATTATTATAACCAATTTAGTCAGGAATTCAAGCCAAACCAAACACCATTTAGCCTTTGACACGCGGTCATATTTTTTCGGCCCAAAACAGAAGGGAACCTTTAAGTGGTTGGATTTTACGCCCCCCATAGGATTTAAGAGTAAACAGAAGCCCCGAACGCCTTTGTTTATTGCCCGTTTGCCGACTCCCTATTATGAATCCCAAAATCGATCCCAATCCCGTTAGAAAGGAATCCGTATGCCTATTTCTAGGCGATCACTTGTCCGCTTGGGCGCCTTGGCCTTAACTGGGTTATCCGTTGAACCATTTCTTGCCAAGTTCCATGCCCGATCTCAAAACGAGGATGTTAGCCGTCACAAAATCCTGTTTTTTGAATATGGCAAAGGCCCCAATCGGCTGGTCGAGTTGGATGAGTTTGGCAAGTTGGTTTGGGAACACAAACCGCCAAGTATTGCCGTAATGTTTGAGGTTTTGGCGAATGGAAATGTTTTGTACGCCTATGGTGGGAAACCCACCGGGGCCAGGGAGGTCACCTGTAAGGGCAAAGAGGTCTGGAACTATGTCAGCAAATGCCCTCAAGTTTTGGGTTGCAGCCGACTTGACAATGGCAATACGCTGTTGGCCGAGCAGGGGCCGTGCCAGGCCGTGGAGGTCGATCCCATGGGCAAGGTGGTTCGGGTTACCCCTTTAACCACCACCGAAAAGGGGTATCACCTACAGGTAAGAAACATTCACAAGTTGCAAAATGGCAATATTCTTTCTGCACATGAGGGAGAAGGGGCGGTCCGTGAAGTGGATCCGGTTGGCAAAGTGGTATGGGAGTATACCGGGGTGGAAAACGCAGGGGACGCCCAAAGGTTAAAAAACGGTAACACGCTCATTTCCTGTGGTACCCAAAAGAGAGTGATTGAAGTCACCCCCGAGAAACAGATTGCTTGGGAGTTTGGCACCAAGGATGCTCCCGAGCTCAACATCACTTGGGTATCCAGCATTCAGGTTTTACCCAACGGAAACTTGATTGTGGGCAATTTCCTTCGCAATCAGGAGGGAAAAGGGGCTCATGCGTTTGAGGTAAATCGAGCGAAAAAAGTTCTCTGGAAATGGTCCGACCACCAATTGATTTCTTCGCTGACCACCGTTCGTGTGGTGGAATAGCCATAAGGCTCGAAACACCGGACTTGGGAGTTTTTATTAACGAAAAAGGCCGATCCCGTTTGGGTTCGGCCCTTGAATTGGCTTTAGTCTAGGTTGCTAAAACCCTATTTGCCCGGTAGTTTCATCTTGGCTTCGGCGCCTTTGGTCTGATCTTTGTAATCTCCGCCGATTACGCTCTCTAGGGCGGCTTTTTTGTCCGCAGGGACTTCAACCTTGGGTTCGGTACACCCGACCACTCCAAGGGCGAAACAGGTGGCTGCCAAAGTTAGAATTCGGTTTGCTTTCATGATTGATTCACCTTTACGGTACGGGATGGATAATGGGAACAGGGGAATCCTAGTTGGTGTTCACTGATTTTCAAGATCCCACACCCAAACGGGATGAATTCCAAGGGGGTCAAACGAGTATGGTTTCGGGGTAATGCACCGGCGGCAATGGCATCAATTTAAAGCGTAACCGTTGATTTTGTATTGATTTACGAATTAACAATGAGGAAAAAATGGCCTCCTGTCACGATGGGGTTCTAACCAATCCATTCCACTAGAAGGCCAAGGTTGGCTTTTACCATTCCGCAAATCGGGAACCGGATTAACAAACAGCGGTCCGCGTCCCCCGTTCTGCCCTAATTTTGTAGCCGTTTGTTTTGTTAGGATTCTCGGCGGAGGAGGGAAACCCGCCCGGAAAAAATGAAATTGACCCCTTTTCCGGATTCTTTTGGGCGCAAGGAACAGTCCGCGTAACCTGACTACCATACCGGCCCCATGAATTTACTTTTCAATCGGGATTCCTTCCTTCAGAGGAATCCTAGAAAAAACAGTCGGCCATGGCATTAGGGCATAGATTGCCCTTTGCAAAACGAGGAAAATCGGAAAAGAAGAGGGATGAATTAGCCGAAAATCTAACCTGACCCTTTTTTCTCGCTAGATAAGGGGAATTTAGTCTCTTTTGTGCCCAAGGACCAGTTCGGTTCCCCTGTTCTGCAATTGACTCCCCTGCTTGTCATTCCCCGCCGACCTCACCGAAGCGAACGCAAGTCAACAATCGGCGCGGCAAATCTTACGGCCTGATGAATCAACCACGAATTGGATGCATAAATCCCTTGTGGCAATGCAATTTGCTGCTTGGTTAATGCCACTGGCACCGGGGTGGTTTGAGGTGGGTCCAACCAGCAGATAAAAAAGCAACCCTCCCGGGGAAGGGAGGGTTGCGAGATAAGGTGGTCGAGGGGGATCGACCATCAACTTTGCCTTGTCAGATCGGGGGACGATCTTTTCAAGGCGTTGACAATTCAAAGCGTCGGGGAGACGGGTTTGACCCTGGGGAGGAATCAGACCAAGTTCGGTTGTCAACAATGAAAGATAGAAGCATATGCCATGCCAAAACAG